>JBJHBX010000004.1:0-33574 GCA_050485725.1 Gemmatimonadales bacterium
GCACAGGCCTCCTCGGCAGGCCGGCCTGGGCGTCGGCGGAACCCGGGCCACGTCTTCCGCCGACGATGCTGGCCGGATCGGAGTTCGATCTACGTATCGGTGAGACGAACGTGGACATCACCGGAAAACGACGAACGGCACTGACGATCAACGGTTCGCTTCCCGGTCCGACGCTGCGGTGGCGTGAGGGAGACACTGTAACGCTGCGTGTCACCAATGATCTGGACCAGGATACCTCCATCCATTGGCATGGTATTCTGCTGCCCGCCAACATGGATGGCGTGCCCGGCCTCAGCTTTCCAGGCATTCATCCGGGTGAGACGTTCACCTACCGCTTCAACGTACGCCAGAGCGGGACGTACTGGTATCACAGTCACTCCAGCTTCCAGGAACAGCTTGGAATGTACGGAGCGTTGATCATCGACCCGAGGGGATCTGATCCGCTCGAATACGATCGCGAGCATGTGGTGGTACTTTCGGATTGGACAGACGAGAACCCCAACCGCGTCTTCGCCAAGCTCAAGAAGGAATCGCACTACTACAACTTTCAGCAGCGAACGATCGGCGAGTTCTTCCGCGACGTGCGCCATGATGGCCTGCGGGCGACGCTCTCCGAACGCCTCATGTGGGGCCGGATGCGCATGAGCGCGACCGACCTCGCGGACATCACCGGCTATACGTACACGTATCTGGTGAACGGCCAGTCGCCGGCGTCCAACTGGACGGGTCTGTTCCGGCCGGGTGAGCGCATTCTACTGCGGTTCATCAACGCGGCGGCCGCGTCATACTTCGACGTACGAATCCCCGGCGTACGCATGACGGTCGTCGCCGCCGATGGCCAGCCGGTCCATCCCGTGCCCGTTGACGAGTTCCGGATCGCGGTCGCGGAAACCTTCGACGTGATCGTCGAACCGTTGGATGCGGAGGCGTTCACGATCTTCGCCCAAGCGATGGACCGGAGCGGGTATGCAGCCGGGACGCTGGCCGTGGCGGAGGGGCTGCGTGCCGCCGTACCCGACCTGGACCCACGCCCTGTCCTGACGATGGCGGACATGGGCCATGACCATGAGTCCGCCGGTCACGGGGAGCACGGCACCGCCCCTCCCGAACCAGACCCCCATGCGGGCCACGGCGTCCCGCAAACCGGCGGTGCCATGCCAACCCATCCGCCCACCGAATACGGGAATCCGCTGGTGGACATGCGGACGGAGGCACCAACGTCAAGATTGGATGACCCCGGCATCGGTCTCAGGAACAACGGCCGGAGCGTGTTGACCTATGCAGACCTGCACTCAGCGCTCACGCTCTCCGACGACCGGCAGCCCAACCGCACCATCGAGCTTCACCTGACCGGCCATATGGGACGATTCGTATGGTCCTTCGACGGGGTCACCTTCGAGAACGCCGGTCCCATCCGGCTGACCTACGGCGAGCGAGTGCGGTTCGTCCTCGTGAACGACACGATGATGGCGCATCCGCTCCACTTGCACGGCATGTGGAGCGACCTGGAAGACGACGGGGGCCAGTTCCTCGTCCGAAAGCACACGATCGACATGCCCCCAGGCAGTCGAAGAAGCTTTCTCGTGACAGTCGACGCCTTGGGCCGCTGGGCTTTTCACTGCCATCTGCTCTATCACATGGAGGCCGGCATGTTCAGGGAGGTGCACGTCGAAGAGGGTGCGCCGGCATGAAGCTCACGAGAGTGGCTGCTACGCTCCTGCTTACCGCAGCCCTGCCGATCGCGTCGCTTGCTCAAACACCGCCTCCACGGGGGTTACCCCCGTTTATTCCCCCGTTGACCGACGAGGACCGGGCGGCCGCCTTCCCCGATGTCGGCGAACATGCTCCCGGCCATAGCAGCAGGATCAACTACTTCGTGATCTTCGATCAACTGGAGTGGCAACGGGCGGGCTCGGGATCAGTGTTCAATCTCGAAAGCAAGGGGTGGATCGGTGGCGATATCAATCGGTTCTGGTTTCGGTTGGAAGGCGAAGGCTGGACCGACCGCTTGGACTCGGGGCTCGCGCACGCTCTCTACGGTCGGGCGATGTCCCCTTGGTGGGATCTCGTGATCGGGATTCGCCAGGATGTCCGACCGGGGTCACCACAGACCTGGGCGGCGGTGGGAATCCAAGGCCTGGCTCCCTACTGGTTCGAAGTCGAAGCGACGGCGTACGTCAACACATCGGGGGACATCCATGCCCGCATCGAGGCTGAGTACGAGTTACTCCTCACCAATCGGCTCATCCTACAACCACTCATCGAAGCAGAGATTTACGGCTTTTCCGATCCCGCACGAGGAATCGGACGTGGGCTCAGCAGCGGCGAACTCGGCCTGCGGCTCCGCTATGAAGTACGACGCGAGTTCGCCCCATACGTAGGTGTCGTCTGGCATCGAGTATTCGACACAGCCGACCACTTCAGGACGGATGAACAGATGGACGGAGCTCGGCTCACGCTCGGGCTTCGGCATTGGTTCTAACCAGCGAGCGATCCCGAGAACCGCGATCGCTCGCATTCACAGATCAAGAGAGGAGGACGTGATGTTCGGATTTAGGTTCAGTGGGATTCTTCCCCGCATTTTGGGAGTCGCTGCTCTGTTCTGCGTCGTCTTCGCGGCGACCTTCCTGGAAGCCAGTTCTGCGCAGGAACCGTCAGCCGTTCTGCACCTGACGCTGGTGAGCACGAACCCGTCGGCCGACACCGTGCTCACCGAGGCCCCGGAGGAAATCCGCTTGGTATTCTCCGAAGCGCCGCGCGAGGACGGAACGACGCTGCGGTTGACCGGTGCAGGGAACGCGTTGGTGCCAACCAGCGACGCCACCCGTGACTCCGACAAGCCCACGGAGTACTTCTTCCGCCCCAGAGCTGCTCTGCCTGCAGGTGACTACACGGTCCACTGGCGCACCGTCGCAAACGACGGGCACACGATGCGGGGAACCTTCGGGTTTCGGGTGGCTTCCGAGTGATGGAAGTGCTCCTGGGAGCTATGCAGCGTGCCGTCCTCCAGGGCGGCACGCTGTTGCTCGTCGGCGCTGCTACCTGGAGGTGGGGGATTGCGCGTCGCGGCTTCGAGGAGCCCTTACGAGATACAGGTGAAAATGAGCTATCGCTCGCCGGATCCCGAATGCGTCGTCGCGTTGCACGCATCGCCGGCGTTGTGTCGTTCATCCTGATCCCGATCTGGCTGCTTCGGCTATACATCCAGGTTCTCGGGTTTCGGGACCCTTTCGTCCCCTGGAGCGAGGACGCTTCATTCCTGATCCGGGAGACGATCTTCGGTCCGGTGTGGATCGCGCAGGGCATCCTGCTATTCGTGCTCGCCGCCGTGCTGACCCGCCTGGGGTGGGGCGCTGGAGCCACACCCGAGCAACTCTCCACGAGTCCGGGAGAACGACATCTGGAATGGGGGATCGTCGCCGGCGCAGCTGCGGGCTTGGGCTTTACGCTGGCGATGTCCAGTCACGCCCTCTCGGTGGAAGGAAACCGTACACTCGCGGTGGCCGCCGATACACTGCACGCTTTGGCCGCAGGTGCTTGGATAGGCTCCCTGACCCTGACCCTCAGTACGAAAGGCATGCCGGAAGCCGGAACCGGAGGGCTCTTCGCTGCACAGCTTCGCGCCTTCTCACCTATAGCCGTCGGCTGTGTCACCGTCCTCGTCGCGATGGGAGTCTACCTCGGGTGGCAGCACCTCGGATCCCCATCCAACCTCTGGAATTCGACCTATGGTCGTGTCCTCACCGCGAAGGTCTTCGTCGCAGGGATAGCCCTCCTGATGGGGTTTCTCAACTGGCGCAAAGGGATGCCGATGATTGACTCTCCCGAGGCGCGTGCGGCGGTATCGAAACGCGCGGGATGGGAAGTGGTACTGGCCGTTGGGGTGCTGATCCTGACCGGGATCCTCACGGGCACACCTCGCCCGATCTCTCCTCCGGAGCCTGCCGTTCACTCACACGAAAGTTCGATCGGCGACCGAGGGGCAATGCTCGTCGGAGGATGAAGGAGGGCGATCACCCGTGTGGCCTGATCCTGGGATTTGCTCAATCCGTTCCTACACGCGGCGCGGACGCTTGACGCCGTGTAAAGTGCCAAGGCATATTCCGGCGGAGCCGACCTCACCGCGTTGGTTTCGGTCAGCACTTCGCTCTGCCTCGGGGCGCATGTAGATGAACAAACACCACCACCATCCTGGTGACCACCAGGATCATCCCGAAGCCAGGGATGGCGACCGGGAAGAATCGTCTCCGGAGTCGGAGCACGCCGGGCATCTGGAACATGCTCACCACGGGAAGCGCGACACCCCGGAGCATCGTGATTCCGTGGACGTCGCCTACGAGCATGCTCACGCCACCGGTGGGCACGGGGGACACGACAAGCATCACGGGCATAGCGTCGAGATGTTCCGGAATCGGTTCTGGCTGTCTCTGGCGCTCACCGTTCCGGTCGTGATCTGGGGGCATATGCTGCCCCGGCTCACCGGGTACATGGCGCCGATGTTCCCCGGATCGCAGTGGATCGCCCCGGTTCTCGGCACCGTGGTCTTCCTCTACGGCGGGCTGGTCTTCCTACAGGGGGCATGGCGGGAGCTGAAGGACCGTCTCCCGGGGATGATGACCCTGATCTCCCTCGCGATCACGGTCGCCTTCGTCTTCAGCTTGGCCGTCACGTTCGGTTTCCCGGGAATGGCGCTGTGGGAGGAGCTGGCCACCCTGGTCACCATCATGCTCCTCGGCCACTGGATCGAGATGAAATCGATCTTCCAGGCTCAGGGCGCGTTGAAGGAACTGGCAAAGCTCCTTCCGAGCACAGCCGAGCGCCTGTCGGCGGGTGGGACGGAGAAGGTCCCGATCGCCGCGCTGATAAAGGGCGATCTCGTCTTGATTCGTCCCGGCGCGAGCATCCCGGCTGACGGAGTCGTTCGGGAAGGCCGTAGCGCGATCAACGAATCGATGATCACCGGTGAATCCCGTCCCGTCGAAAAGAACGAGGGCGACAAGGTGATCGCGGGCACAGTCAACGAGGCCGGCTCGCTGCGGGTCGAGGTCACAGGCACGGGCGACGAAACCGCCCTCGCGGGAATCATGCGCCTCGTGGAGCAGGCACAGGCTTCCCGCTCGCGGGCTCAGATCCTGGCGGATCGCGCGGCGTACTGGCTCACATTGATCGCGATCGGTGCGGGTGCCGTTACGCTTGCGGCGTGGCTCCTCCTCGGCGCTACGGGGGCGTTCGCCATCGAGCGGCTGGTCACGGTGCTCGTCATCGCCTGTCCGCATGCCCTCGGCCTCGCCGTCCCGCTGGTGGTGGCGATTTCCACGACACTCGGCGCGCAGAACGGCCTCCTGGTCCGAGAACGACGGGGGTTGGAGGAATCGCGAAAACTCAATGTTGTGGTGTTCGACAAGACGGGGACACTCACACTTGCCGAGCATCGTGTCGTGGATCTCGCGACCGCCAGTGGAATCCCCGAGGACGACGCCCTTCGACTCGCGGCGGCCGTGGAACAGGATTCCGAGCATCCGGTGGCGCGGGCGCTGATGGCAAGCGCGGCGGAACGTGGCCTTTCGCTTCCGCCAGCCACGGGGTTCGAAGCAATCCCCGGATATGGTGTACGCGCATCGGTTGACGGTCGCGAGCTCCAGGTAGGGGGGCCCAACCTCCTTGTCAGGCTCAATGCCGAGCCTTCGTCGGAGCTGACACGCTTCACCGACGCCGCTGCCGAGAGGGGGCAGGGGACGATCTATCTGCTCGAAGCCAATCGGGTCCTGGCTGCCCTCGCCGTGGCCGATGCGATCCGACCTGAATCGCCGGAAGCCATACGGCGCCTCCATGAGAACGGCATCGAGGTGGTGATGTTGACCGGAGACGCCCAGGCCGTGGCGGAGGGAGTCGCTCGGGAACTCGGGATCGACAGGGTCTTCGCCCAGGTTCTCCCGGACGAGAAGGCGGAAAAGATCAAGGAGCTTCAGGCGAGCGGAAAGCGGGTCGCCATGGTGGGAGACGGTGTCAACGACGCTCCTGCGCTCCTGACCGCCGATGTCGGCGTGGCGATCGGAGCGGGGACGGACGTGGCCGTGGAGGCGGGGGACATAGTCCTCGTCCGGAGCGACCCGCGGGACATCCCGCGTATCGTGGATCTCTCCAAGGCCACGTACCGCAAGATGGTCCAGAATCTCTGGTGGGCGACCGGCTACAACATCGTCGCGATTCCTCTTGCGGCAGGCGTGCTCTATTCCTGGGGCATCCTGCTGACCCCGGCCGTCGCGGCGATCCTCATGTCGGCCAGCACGGTCATCGTGGCCATAAACGCCCAGCTTCTGCGTCGTATCGAGTTATAGGCAGACGGAAAGTAACCCTATCGGGAACAACAACATGACCAATCGAGCCATGAGGGTAGGAGTGAACGGGTATGGGGTGATCGGCAAGCGGGTTGCCGACGCCGTGGTTCTCCAGGACGATATGGAGTTGGTCGGGATATCGGACGTGACGAGCGACCACAGGATCCGGGTCGGGGTGGAACGGGGCTATTCCGTCTACTCCTCGACGCCCGAGGCGGAGGAGACGATGCGTGGGGCGGGCCTCCCGGTGGCGGGATCGCTCGACGATCTCCTCGCCAAGGTCGACGTGATGGTCGATTGCACACCCAAGAAAATCGGCGCACGGAACCGGGAGCGCTACGAGAACGCCGGCGTGAAGTCGATCTGGCAGGGTGGCGAAAAGCATGAGGTGGCGGGTTGCTCCTTCGTTGCGCAGGTCAATTACGAAGAGGCTCTGGATCGGAACTCTGCCCGCGTCGTCTCCTGCAACACCACCGCGCTCTGTCGGATCGCGAACGCTCTGCATCGTCGCGGTTTGGTCAGGAAAGTGAGGGCGGTCCTGCTCCGGCGGGCTACGGACCCTTGGGAATCACACGTGAACGGCGTAATCAACACCGTGATCCCCGAGACACGCGTGCCGAGCCACCAAGGACCCGACGCACGAACCGTGATCCCCGATCTGGATATCACGACCCTCGCCGCCGTCGGTCCCTTCACGCTCAGCCACTACCACTGCGTCATGATCGAAACCGCCCGCTCGGTCAGCGAGGAGGAGGTCCGTGACGCACTGCGCGAGGAGCCGCGAATCGCGTTCGTGCGCGCGGATGATGGAATTGTTGCGGTCAACTCCACCATGGAGTTGATGCGGGACCTCGGCCGTCCCCGCGGCGACATGTGGGAGGTCGCTGTGTGGGAAGATGCGCTGACGGTCGACGAGCGCGAGGTGTACCTGTCCATACAGGTGCATAGTGAAGCCATCGTGGTCCCGGAAACCATCGATTGTATTCGTGCTCTCACAGGATCGGAGCGCGAGGGTGCGGCATCCATCCGTAAGACGGACGCATCCCTCGGTATCACCCATTCCTTCGTGTCACCGATGGTTCGGGAATAATGCGGTCATACGTATCAACGGCCTTCACCACTCTGCCATTCAGAGCGTTGCTATGAACATCGAAGCGGACCGAACAAGGGGATTCCGGCCTACTTCAAGCGGGCTCGTACTCTGCGCCTTTCTCCTAATCGGAGGGACTCTGCTGGCATTCGAGCATCGAGCTCATATACTGGGTGCCCTTCCCCTTCTCCTGCCGCTTCTGGTCTGCGTCGGCCTGCACGTCTTCATGCATCGGCGTCACAGCGATCACAGAGGCCATCACCACCGGGGGAGCGGTCCCCATGAGTGACGGTTCTCCTGTGTACGGTCTGTGGTTCCTCGTGTTCGTGAACGCGAGCGTTTTCGTGCTGTTCGCCCTCAGCTTCTTCAAGCCGCGTACTGCCCGCGACTGGCGCTCGCTGGGGGCCTTCTCCGCGTTCATCGTCGCGCTCTTCGCTGAGATGTACGGCTTTCCTCTGACGCTCTATCTGCTCTCGGGCTGGATCGGCAACCGCTTCCCGGCCCTCGACCCCCTGTCTCATGATGCCGGCCACATCTGGCCGGCATTGTTTGGTTGGTCGATGGATCCCCACTTCAGTCCCTTCCATCTGCTGAGCTACGTCCTGATCGGTGGCGGCTTCCTTCTCATCGCCTCCGGGTGGCGGGTACTCCACGAAGCCATCCGCACGGAAACGCTCGCCACAACCGGTCCCTATGCGTACGTGAGACATCCGCAATACGCAGGCTTCGTTCTGATCCTAATAGGCTTCTTTCTGCAATGGCCTACCTTGCTGACAGGACTGATGTTGCCCGCCCTCCTATTCATGTACTGGAGGCTGGCCAAGCGTGAGGAACGGGAGGTCGAAGGCGCCTTCGGGGAGCAGTATCGCGAATATAGGAAACATGTTCCGGCGTTCGTACCCCGAATCGGCGGTCCGCAGGCTATCACGAAGACAGCGGGAGAGTAAGCGAATGCGCCTGATCCTTCCGTTGCCCGGTAACGAGGCCTTCGCACGGCGCCTGGCGGACATCGGCGCATGGGAGCTGGGCGCCATGGAGACACGGCGTTTTCCAGACGGCGAGACCTACGTCCGTATCCTCTCCGAGGTCTCAGGAAAATCCGTCGATATCGTCTGCACGTTGGCACGTCCCGATGAAGGGTTCCTTCGGCTCGTATTCACTGCAGACGCCGTCCGTGCGTTGGGAGCACGGGAGGTGACGCTCGTCGCCCCCTATCTCGCCTATATGCGGCAGGACCGCCGCTTCCAGCCGGGTGAAGCCGTGACCTCGAAGAGTTTTGCGCGGCTCATCTCATCGAGTTTCGACAGGTTGGTCACAGTCGACCCGCATCTCCATCGCTATCCGTCCCTTCCCGCCCTCTACACCATTCCGGCCGATGCCCTGCACGCGGCCCCGCTCCTCGCTGACTGGATCGCGGCTGAGGTGCGGGACCCGCTCCTTATCGGCCCGGACGAGGAAAGCGAACAGTGGGCGTCGGCCATCGCCGAGGGAATCGGCGTGCCGCACGCGGTACTTCGCAAGATCCGGCACGGTGACCGAAACGTCGCCATCGAGCCGCCGGACCTCTCCGCTTGGCTCGGACGGCAACCGGTGCTCATCGACGATATCGCCTCCTCCGGCCGCACTCTTATCGAGGCGGCCCGACAGCTTCCCCTCCAGGGGTTTCCCCGACCGGTGGTCGCAGTCGTGCACGGCATCTTCGCAGAAGACTCCTATCCGCGCCTTGTGGCGCTCTGCGACCAGATTGTGTCGGCCGACTCCGTTCGGCATGAGAGCAATAGGATCGAACTAGCGCCGCTGATCGCTGGGGCGCTCGCGCAGGGAACGATCCCCGAAGAGGATCTGGTCCGCCATCGACGCCCTCCCGAGCCCTCCGACGAGGTGGAGCGGGGTAGTCTGGATTTCTTCTCCGCCGGTGACGAGCAGACACGGGCGTGGCGGCGAACGTTGAAGGCCACAAACGACTCGGAAGAGGGATACCCACGATGAGACTCACCTTCCTCGGCGGTGCCGGCACGGTCACCGGCTCGAAACACCTCCTCTCTACTGGTGATAGCCACATCCTGATCGATTGTGGGCTTTTCCAAGGTCTCAAGAACCTGCGTGAGCTGAACTGGATGCCTCTACCGATCAATCCGTCGAGCATCGACGCCATAGTTCTGACTCATGCACATCTCGACCATTCGGGATATCTGCCCAAGCTCCTGCGTGATGGCTTCCGGGGCCGGATTTACGCAACCGCAGCCACGTGCGACGTGGCCGATCTGATCCTGAAGGATAGTGGTTTTCTCAACGAGAAGGACGCCGAGTACGCCAATCGGAAAGGCTTCTCGAAGCACAAGCCCGCGTTGCCGCTCTATGGGGTGCGTGATGCTGAGCGCGCACTCGAATTCTTCTCCCCCATTCCCTTCGGGC
The DNA here is from genome assembly GCA_050485725.1 of Gemmatimonadales bacterium. Classification (GTDB taxonomy): domain Bacteria; phylum Gemmatimonadota; class Gemmatimonadetes; order Longimicrobiales; family Gaopeijiaceae; genus SKNW01. The sequence continues at coordinate 9,844 of JBJHBX010000004.1, forward strand.
AACCCGTTCCGCTACCGGGCGGCGCGAAGCTGACCTTCCGATATGCTGGACACATCTTGGGTGCGGCAACCGCTGAGATCGAATGGGACAACCGCCGCATCGCCTTCTCGGGCGATCTTGGCCGGTATGACGATCCCATGCTGCCGGATCCAGAAGCAGTGTCGCAGGCGGACTATGTCCTCATCGAATCCACATACGGTAACCGCCTTCACGATCCGACGGATCCGACGAAGGTGCTCGGCGAGGTCATCGAACGGACCGTCCGGCGCGGTGGCACGGTGATCATCCCGGCCTTCGCGGTCGGACGTGCGCAATCACTCCTTTACCATCTGTGGAAACTCAGGGAGGCCGGTCGCCTCGCCAAAGTGCCAATATACCTGGACAGTCCTATGGCGATCAATGCGACCGACTTGCTGCATGCTCATCGCGCCGACCATCGCCTTACCCATGACGAGTGCTCGGCCGTCTGCTCCGTCGCCACGTATACTCGGGATGTCGAGGGCTCGAAAGCCATCTCTGCCAGCCCTTATCCGAAGGTCGTCATCTCCGCCAGCGGTATGGCGACCGGTGGTCGAGTGCTGCACCACCTCGCGACCTTCGCCCCCGACGCCAAGAACACCATCCTCTTCTCCGGATTCCAGAGCGCTGGAACACGTGGCCGGGCCCTGCTCCAAGGTGCCCGTGAGGTCCGGGTCCACGGACAATGGGTTCCGGTTCGCGCGGAGGTCGCGGAGACCTCCATGCTTTCCGCACACGCGGATGCCGACGAGCTGATGCGCTGGCTCTCCGGTTTCCGCCACGCACCGAAACGCGTCTTCATCGTTCACGGTGAAAGCGAAGCTTCTGAAGCGTTGCGCATACGAATCGACCGCGAACTCGGGTGGGATGCCACCGTCCCACGTCAAGACCAGAGTTTCACTCTATGAAGACTCTCGATCTGGCCGCTCTTCCGGCTCAACCGACGCTCCGTGTTAGGCGGCTCGGGCTCCACACCCAGCATCAGCCCGTGGTCGTCATGCGCACCGATTGTCACGTCTGCCGGGCGGAGGGACTTTCCGCCCGCTCACAGGTCCTCATCTCGAGCGGAATCCGGCGAGTGCAGGCAACGCTCTTTCAGGTGGAGGGCGGAGATCTGCTTGCTCTCGATGAGGTTGGACTTTCCGAGACGGCGTGGGAACTGTTGGGCCTCTCGGAGGGGGACGAGGTTCGAGTGACCCACCCCCCGACGATGGAGTCACTAGCGAACGTGCGCCGCCGCATCTACGGTCGTCGGCTCGACGCATCTGCCTTCTCTGAGATCGTGAAAGACGTCGTCGCGGGCCATTACACGGACGTACACCTCGCAGCATTCCTGACCGCGACGGCCGCCGTGCCACTGGATAGGGATGAGACGATTGACCTGACCCGTGCCATGATCGAAGTCGGGGATCACCTGCAATGGGACACACCGGTCGTCATTGATAAGCACTGCATCGGTGGCCTACCCGGCAATCGTACAACGCCCATCGTGGTCGCGATTGTCTCTGCGAACGGTCTTGTCATGCCCAAAACGTCGTCCCGCGCCATCACCTCACCAGCGGGCACAGCAGATACCATGGAGACGCTTGCTCCCGTGGATCTCGATATCGCGGCACTGAGACGTGTGGTGGAAGCCGAGGGGGGCTGTATCGCGTGGGGTGGTGCGGTCCATCTTAGCCCGGCCGACGACATCTTCGTGCGCGTGGAGCGCGAACTCGACATCGACACCGAGGGGCAACTCATCGCCTCCGTGCTGTCCAAGAAGATCGCTGCGGGCTCCACCCATGTCGTCATCGACATCCCGGTGGGCCCCACCGCAAAGGTGCGCAGTAAAGAAGCGGCCGACCATCTTGCCGAACATATAAGCGCGGTTGCGGGACGCTTCGGTCTTGCCGTCACATGCCTTCAAACGGACGGCACTCAGCCCGTCGGCCACGGCATCGGGCCCGCCCTTGAGGCCTTCGATGTGCTTGCCGTCCTACAGAATACACCCGATGCGCCCGATGATCTGCGTCGGCGCGCCGCTATCTTGGCAGGAGTGGCCCTTGAGATCGGAGGAATGGCCGCGAACGGGGAAGGGATGGCGGTCGCGCTGGAAACCCTCGCTGACGGGCGGGCATGGCGGAAATTTGTGAGGATCTGCGAGGCGCAAGGCGGGATACGCATGCCGCCCCGGGCCGCGCACGTCCATCCGCTTATCGCAACCCGGGACGGACGGGTGACCCGTATCGACAACCGCAGACTCGCGCGGCTCGCCAAGCTCGCAGGTGCCCCCGAAGCCAAGGCGGCAGGCGTCCATATAAAAGTCCGGCTCGGCCAGGAGGTCGAAAGGGGTCAGACACTCCTCGAAGTCCATGCTGAAACCTTCGGTGAGCTTGCTTACGCGCTCGACTATGCCGCTGGGACCGAAGACCTCATGGAAGTCGCGCTATGAGGTGGGAGTCTGCATACGTGTGTTCGTGCGGCGCCTAATGGTTCAGTTGGAGCGGGCGGGCAAGACTCCGACAGTGAAGGTTCGGATGCAGAAGAACATGTGGCCCTCGATCCGTCGCGCTGCGGCGGCGACCCCCGAGCGGCTCCAGCGGATCACGATCGGCCTGGACATCGCCGCCACCAATAGCGCGCAGAAGGGGGTGGGTCACCTCCCTTAAGAACTGGGTGAGTCGAGATGGAGGGGCTCATGGTCGAGCTGGGACGGCATGTTCGAGTCCAATGAGATATTCTCTCGCAGCCTTTCGGGACGACTTGATGGGAGATCCTCATGCGGAGCCTGACTCGCATGCTTTCCCGTCCACCCGGTCCCGAAGGGCGGCTGAGCGCGCCCCTCCTCCGCGACCGGAGGACGTGGATCGCGATTACGATCTTCTGGACGGTCGTGGGAGTCGGCTCGTGGTGGATCGAGTACGCCCTCTCCTTCGGGAGTCCCGAGGGTCCGATGACCCTTGGTCGCGCTGCCGCCCGTCTCGTCTACGCAGTGCTCTGGTGGGGGGTGTCGGTGATCGCCGTGTGGGTCGCCGATACCCTAACCGTCCGTCACTTTCGGCAGTACTCCCGCTTCCTGGTGCACATCCTGGTGGGTGGGGTGGTCGCTGTGACTTGGGCGACACTCGCCTACTACATCAACCTGGCGATCATCCCGGGGTGGCTGCCGCTCGGGCTCGGGCGAATGCTGAACACCACGTTCATGACCAGCTACTTCTACTACATGGGGATTGTCGTCCTGACCCACGGCGTCTCTTACGCCCGGGAGTCCCACGCACGGGAAGTCGTCGCCCTCCAGAAGGCGCGGCTCTCCGTTCAGGCCCAGCTCCAGGCTCTCAAGATGGAACTGCAACCTCACTTCCTCTTCAACACCCTGCACGCGATCTCCGCGCTCATGCACCGCGACGTGAAGGGCGCGAACGAGATGCTCGTCCTCCTCGCGGACATGCTGGAAAATGCCCTCCAGAACGTGCGCGACGCGGAGGTCACGCTTCATGAGGAGATCGAGACCGTGAAGCTGTACCTCAAGATCCACCAGATCCGCTACGGCAACCGGCTGCGAACTGAGTACGACATCGACGCGGACGCGCTCGACTCACGTGTGCCACACCTGATCTTCCAACCGCTTGTCGAGAACGCCATCAAACACGGGATCGCCGGCCGCGCGAGGGGTGGGCGGATCCGGCTTGCCGCGCGGGCCACCGAAGAGCGGCTGCGGCTCACGGTCGAGGACGACGGCCTTGGGATGAGGGACACACGGCCGTCAATGGGGATCGGGCTGATGAACACGCGGGAGCGGCTGGCCTTCATGTACGGCGACAATCACACGTTCGCGATTCGCGAAGTGCCGGGCGGAGGGGTGTGGGTAGAGGTGTCCATTCCCCTGCGGCGAGGGGACATGGCGGACCCGAACCCATGAGGTGAACGATGATCCCATCCCACGACTTCCCTGAGAGACGTTTACGCGCACCGCCCGTCCGAGTACTGATTGTCGATGACGAGGGCTTGAGCCGTGAGCGACTGCGGTCGCTTCTGGAGCGGGACGACCGCGTCGAGATCGTCGGCGAGTGTGAAAACGGCGTCGAAGCTCTCCAGGCGATCGAAGCGGAGGGTCCCGACCTCGTCTTCCTGGATGTCGAGATGCCCGAACTGAGCGGACTCGCCATGTTGGAAGCGCTGGCACCGGAGCGATGCCCCCACGTCGTCTTCGTCACCGCCCACGACAAGTATCTCCAGCGCGCCTTCGAGGTGCATGCCCTGGACTACCTGCGGAAGCCGTTCACCGACCAGCGGTTCTTCGCCGCGCTGGACTATGCGTGTCGGCGCGTGGAGGAGCGCCTCGGCCACCTGAAGACGCACGAGGGCGTCGTCGCCCTACTCTCCCAACTCCGGGACCGATCTGAACTGGGGGGAGATCGCGTCGTAGTGCAGGAGAAGAAACGCGGCGTTTTCCACGTCATCCGGACGGGGGACATCGACTGGATTCAGGCGAAGGACGGCGGTGTGCTCATCCATGTGGGGAAGGAAGCCTACGCATCACGCCACACACTCACAGAGATGGAGAGGCGAGTCGAGCCCGGCACCTTCCTTCGGGTTCATCGCTCAGCCATCGTGAACCGCTCCCGGATTCTAACCGTGTCCACGTTGTGGAAGGGAGAGTTCCTCCTTAAGCTGGCCTCGGGGAAGAGCATCGGCACGGGTCGAGCGTATCGGGCCGCGATCGAGGAGTTCCTGGCATGCAGGTGAGCCCGCCGTCCAAGGTGAAGCCGTTCTTCGTCGTCTCGGACGTGCATCTGGGAGCGGTTCCTGACACGACGGAGCGCAGCTTCCGCGCGTTCCTGGATCACGCCGCCCGCGAGGCGTCGGGGCTCCTCATCAACGGGGACCTCTTTGAGTTCGGGATCGCATACCGCTCGGTCGTGCCCCGAAAGCATATCCGCGTCCTCGCGAAGCTCGCCGACGTAGTGGAAGCGGGCGTGCCGGTCTACTTCGTGGGGGGGAACCACGATCACGTGGAGTGGGGCGGGCACGCCCTTGAGGATGTCGGGGTGAAGATCCTGCCCGATCCCACCGTAATGGAGATTGCCTGCCGCCGTGCGCTGATTACTCACGGTGATGCCGTAGGGGCGGGAGCCACGGCGAGTCGCGAGAGGATCGAACGTCGGCTCGCGCGGAGCCAGGTGTTTGTGACCTTCCTCCGCCTCCTTCATCCTGACTGGGTCGCCCGGGTCCAGCCGTACACCACGGGCACGAGGCGGCAGGTGAGGAGGCACAAAGCGGGTGACGGCGGTGGGCCGAAGACGCGCGCTCCAGAGATCGAGGCTTGGGCGCGGGAGAGACTCCAGGCGGATCCTTCGCTTGACCTCGTCATCGCCGGACACGCACATGCTCCGGCTCTGGTGGAGGTGGAGCCCGGCCGGTACTATCTCAACGCTGGGGACTGGATCACCCACTCCAGCTACCTGAGCATCCCTGACGGTGGGGCACCCGAGGCGCGACGATGGAGGGGAGAAGGATAGGCGGTTGAAGAGGCGTTGGGACCCATGATTGGCGTTGATGGGACCGACTCACCATGGCCAATAAGGTAGACGGACTACTTAATACGTGATGGATGCTATTCAGTGGCTTGAGAGAAATGCAGAAGGGTTTGGAGCACTTTCACAACAGGAGCGCTCTGCGCCAATGCATTTCTCTTTGCTCTGGAGCTACTTCGAGGCGGAGGCTTTGGGTACAAACGGTTCAGCCAACGCCATAGAAACATGGGTACGTGACCTGGACCGTCGCGGCAAGTTGAATCCTACATGTTTTGGTCCGGCCTTAGCTTATTTCAGAGATCGCTATTTTTCCCACAGCCGTTTCACTCATAACTTCCGCAGTCTTAATCTCCGCAATAACGACAATCCAGGTTTGGTCAGGAACGTTATCTCTGGCCAAAACGTCGACCCGGTCGATGGTGTGGTAACGCTGTTTATCGTGATCTATCGCTTTCGCAACAACTATTTTCATGGCCCCAAGTGGGCTTACCGTTTGCAAGATCAACTTTCTAATTTCACGGTTGCAAACGAATCCATTATGGCTGTCATTGACATGTCGCGGACATGATAGTGGCGCATCAATTCGCTCGACCGGCGCCGCTTAGTAAGTATGTAGGGTCACCATACATCCAGTCCGGAGGCTCGCATGGATCGCGGTATCGTACTCGAACTGATCCCCACACAGTCATCTGATTTCGAGAAGGTCGTGGTTGATCATGCGAATGGGCGTCTCGTTGACCTCTCGGCCTACAGGATCGCTCTACACAGTTCGCCCATCGACGGATTTCGTCCGGAGTTCCTTGTTTACATCCGTGCATATGGGCTGACGTCCTATCTTCGTCGTCATCTGGTCACTGAGGAAGTCATTGCCCCCGGAACGGCGAAGAATGACGTTCAGGATCTCGTGAAGAATTACGTGGATGGCCTCAGCATAGACCGCGATCTCCTCATTATCGATCCCTATTTCTTCGCACCAACCAAGGATCAAGATTATCCCGAGTTTTTTGTCGGGATTCTGGATGCCGTGCTCTCAAAGCTGGAGACTCTCCATGTTGTCACACTTCCCGGCGGGAAGGTCGATCAGCAACTCGTCCACGCCATCGAAGGGAAGCTACGTGGGGTGAACCCAAATGTGCAGCTTATCCATCGTACGAGTGATCGCTTCCATGACCGCTTCTGGATAAATCGCACGGAAACCAAGGGATTTATCACCGGAACCTCCTTGAACGGTCTCGGAAAACGCTACGCTCTCGTCGACCACCTCCAGCGGAAGGATGTCGAGTCCGTCATATCTGCCGCAGAAGCCGAAGGTTTAATTCCAAACTGACGTAACAGCATACGGCGCTCAATCGCCTCTATCATCGTATCCGCTCCCCTCTCCGACTTGATCGTCATCGTCGTTATCCGTTCCCGCTCATCCTCCCCTACTTCCCCCTCGACTCTCCGAACGCCCAACTCGGCGAAAATCCATTGCGACCCGGTTTCCGGTTCGTTCGACTCCGGGGCCCGGGCCCCCCGTGGGGTCGAGCGATGGGCCGGGCTCCGTCCTCTTCCGAGACCGAGCATAGGTAGGCAGTAGGACGATCGAGCATGGCACTTCGCGACTCCATGGCGGCCGAGGCCGTACATCGAAGCGCGGGAGGCTGTCATGTACGTTCGTCCGGAGTTCACCCTGGAGGGCCTGTTCCGGGCCCACTACGAGCGATTGTGCGCCTACGGCCGAAAGTTTGTGGGCTGTCCCGACGTGGCGGAGGATCTCGTCCAGGATGTGTTCGCCCACCTCTGCTCGAAGGACAGAGGCTCAACCTGCCTCCTGATGCCGCGGCGCTACCTCTACACGGCGGTCCGGAACCGCGCGTTGAAGCATCTCGAACGCGAGCGCGTCGTGCGCCGGTCGCGGGCGATTATCCAGGGTGGCGGGCATCCCCCCGGGATGGGCCGTGCTCCTCCCAACGCGGACAGGGAGCTGGAGGCGGCGGAACTCGTCAAAGCCTTCGATCAGGCAGTGGATCGACTACCGCCCCGATGCCGTGAAGCGTACCTCCACAGCCGCAGCGGGATGAACCACGCCCAAGTGGCTGCCGTGATGGGCACTTCGGCACGCACCGTAGAGACTCAGATGGCCCGCGCACGGCAGCATCTCCGGCGCGAGTTGGAGCCCTGGCTCTGAACGGCATGTCCAGCTCGTGGCGAGGGGGTCCGGTACGGGTTCCCGACTGCTCGGCGGTCTGAAGGGGTACGACGTCACGAGATCGCCGCCGGTCCAGCATGTGAGTTTGGACGGCTCGGGCGACCTCCCGAACGCGCCTTCGGATGAGCACGCAGCACCCCTTCCGCCCTGAAAGCAGCGCCGCGCTGTATCGGGACATGATGGCCCGGTTCCTCGGACCTGTCATCATGCGCGCGTTCGACGATCCGAACGTGACGGAGGTCTACACGAACCCCCAGGACCGCCGGGTCTGGCTCATCACCCATTCGGACGGCCGGGTGGACACGGGAGCGCGGATCAACCCGTCGAGCGTGCTCTCCTTCCTGAACACCGTGGCCACGAGCCTCCGCACCACCATCGGTGCGGACCATCCCGACCTTCAAGCGGAGCTTCCGTTGGGAGGCGGGAAAAACCCGCGTCTCCAGGGTCTCATCCCTCCCGTCGTCGAAGCGCCGTGTTTCGTTATCCGGAAGCACGCACCGGAGGCGTTCTCGCTGGAGCGTCTCGTGGCGGACGACGTGCTCACCGAGGGCTTCGCGGACGTTCTCCGACAGGCCGTCGCCGACCACTGGAGCGTCCTGGTGGTGGGCGGCCCGAGGACGGGGAAAACGACGCTCGCGAACTCGATCCTGAAGGAGATCGCGCGGCAGTTTCCCCGTGAGCGAATCATCCTCATCGAAGACACGCTCGAACTCCAGTGTGAGTCCCAGGACCATCTCGCTCTCCGGGTCGCGGAAGGCGAGAGTCTCGCCGATCCGGTGAAACGGACCCTTCGTCTCAGCCCCGACCGCATCGTGGTGGGCGAGGTCCGGGATCACGCCGCCTTTTACATGCTGGACGCATGGCTCACCGGATGCCCCGGCTCCCTCGCCACGGTACACGGCAGTAGCCCGGAGAACGCGCTTCGCCGGCTGGATCTTCTATGCCAGCGTGCGAACGTACCCAGCCAGGTCCAGCTCATTGCCGCTGCCGTGCAACTCGTCGTCGAGATCCGGCGCGAGACCCACGTCCGGCCCCGCGTGGTGGACATCAGCCGTGTTGAAGGACTCGACTCCCACGGACACTTCATCCTTCGCCCCTTCCACCCCTCGGGGGCGGAGGATGCGTCGTCCCGGTTGCAGTTGCGACTCGAACTATCCACGGACCAGCCGTCTCCCGATCCCCAGCCTCCAGCACGAGAGAGGACAGCATGACCGCCATCCCCATTCGACGAGGACTCGCCACGTTCGCCGCTGCGTTCGCCCTTCTCCTGGTCTCCGCCGCGCCCGCCTGGGCTGGAGGTCTCGGCGGACCCGAGATGCCGTGGAACACCCCGCTCCAGAACCTCCTGGACAACCTCTCCGGCCCCACGGCGCAGACGCTCGGGATGCTGATGTTCGTGATCGGGGCGCTCATGTGGGGGTTTTCGAGGAACGAGGAGCATGTCCGCCGCTTCGGCGGGGCCGTGTTCGGGTGCGCCATCGCCATCGGCGTCGTGAACCTCTTCAACGCCCTCGCCTTCCAGGGGAGCGTCTTCTGATGGCCGCCCCGCGCGAGAAGCGGACGATCCACCAGGCCCTCATCCGTCCCGTCCTCTTCGGCGGAGCGGAACGGGGTATGGCGGTGCTCTCGGGCACGGCAGCGATCGGTATCCCACTCTTTGCCGGCCTGCATGTGCTCACCGTTGGACTCGCGCTCCTCTTCGCCTTCCCGATCCACGGGTTCGGCGTGTGGCTCGCCCGTCGCGATCCGCATATGGTAGCCGTGTACTTAAGGAGCCTCTCGGCGAGTGACCACTACGTGCCGTGGTGCGCACGGCGTCCGGGGTCGGGCCGCGTCCCTCCCTGCATCCCCGGAGGGTGAACGGTGGAACTCCTTTCGATCGCGCTGGGAGCCGGTCTCGGGCTCGGAGCTTCCGCCGCCGCGGCGGCACTCCGCGAGCACCGGAACGACCTTTCCGATCCGGCGGACCTCCTCGCCTGGGCCTTCCTCGTAGACGACGGCGTCGTGCTCACGAAGGATGGGAGCTTCATGGCGGGGTGGCGCTATCAGGGTCCCGATGTGAGCGCGTCCACGCACGAGGAACTGAACCTCCTGTCTCGTCGGATCAACGACGCGCTCCTGCCGTTCGCCGATTCGTGGATGCTGCATGTGGACGCGATGCGCCGTCCCGCGACGGAGTACGCCCGTGACCTTGCTGGAGGATTCCCCGAGCCGATCACCCGCTTGATCGACGATGAGCGCCGTGACGGCTACCAGTCTGGCCGTCGGCACTTCGAGACGGAGTCGTTCATCGTCGTCACGCACACGCCGCCGGATGAGATCTACTCCCGCCTCGGCACACTCTTCATCCAGGGAGAGGAGCCGCTGACGTTGGACTGGACCCGGGTGCTGGAGACCTTCCGGGACTCCGCGTTTGCCATCGAGAGTGCGCTTTCCGGTCGGCTCCAGATGGAGCGGCTGGACTCGGCGGCGCTCCTCACGCATCTGCACGCCTGCGTCACCGGGCTCCATCACCCGGTGACGCCCCCGCCCCACGGCTCGTATCTGAACTGCGTACTCGCCGATCAGCCCATCGCCGGCGGCTTCCGGCCGCGCGTCGGCGAGATGCACGTCCGGCCCGTGGCCGTGATGGGATACCCGCACGAATCCGAGCCCGGAATGCTCGACATCCTGAACGGCCTCGGGCTCACGTTTCGCTGGAGCAACCGGATCATCCCGCTCGGCCGCGAGACGGCGGACCGGGAGATCAAGCGAATCGAGCATCGGTGGTACCAGAAGCGGAAGAGCGTGTCGGCATGGGTGCGGGAGATCCTGAGTAGCTCCCAAGCGCGCGACCGCGCGGCGGAGGAGCGTTGGCTGGATCAGCACGCGGTACGGATGGGAGATGACACGGCAGCAGCCCGGGCGGCGAACGCCTCTGGCGAGGTGCGCTTCTGCTACTACACGAGCACCCTCGTGGTCATGGCGGCCACCGCACAGGAGGCGGATCACGGCGCGACGGAACTCGTGAAGGCGCTGAACGAGGCGGGGTTCGGCGCCCGGATCGAGACCGTGAACGCGCTGGAAGCCTACCTGGGGAGCCTTCCCGGCCATGGCTATCCGAACATCCGCCGCTCGCTCCTCGCCAGCACGAACATCGCGGACCTGCTGCCCACCACCGGCATCTGGCCCGGCCTCGCAATGAACCCCTCGCAGTACTTCCCTGAGGAGAGCCCGGCCCTCATGTGGACGGCCACCGAGGGGAGCACCCCGTTCCGGCTGAACGTCCACGATTCGGACGTGGGGCACACGCTCGTGGTGGGCCGGACCGGCGCGGGGAAGAGCGTCCTTATCGAGGCGATGGCCGCGCAGTGGATGCGCTATCCCGGCGCGCAGCTCTTCTACTTCGATCATGGACACAGCGCCTGGCTCCTCGCGAAGGCCTGCGGCTGGACGCACTATGACGTGGCGGCGGGCGGAAGTGACAGCCTCGGTTTCCAGCCCCTCGCCCGGATGGACGATCCCACGGAGCGGGCGTGGGCGGCAGAGTGGCTGGAGACGATCTTCGACCTCCATGGACTCCGGCTCACCTCGGTCCAGCGCGAGCGGGTGGACGCCGCGCTCCGGCTCCTGGGCGGGATGGAGCGTGAGCACCGCACATTCACCGATCTCCGCGTCCAGCTCCAAGACCCGGAGCTTCAGGAGGTGGTGCGCTACTACACGCTGGAGGGGAACCTCGGCTACCTGCTCGACGCGCGCACCGACTGCCTCGACGACGCGCATGCCCAGGTCTTCGAGCTGAAGCATCTGCTCGGCATGGGCGACAAGGTGCTCGTCCCGACGCTCCTCTACCTGTTCCGCCGGGTGGAGCGGCGCCTCGAATCCGGACGGCCGACACTGATCCCCATCGAGGAGCTGTGGGCTCCGCTCATGCGGTCGATCTTCGCGGACCGGATCGACCAGTGGCTCCTCACGCTCCGGAAGCAGAACGCGGCGGTGGTGCTCGTGGCCCATAGCGTGGGCCAACTCCACCAGCTCCCCAACCGGCACGTCCTCGTCGAGTCCTGCCCCACGAAGATCTTCCTGCCCAATCCAGAAGCGCGGGGAGAGGAGCTGGCCCGTCTATACAGAGAGCTGGGACTCAACGAGCGCGAGATCGAAACCCTCGCGGATTCGGTGCCTAAGAAACACTACTACTTCAGGAGCCTACGCGGGTCCCGCCGCTTCGAGTTGGAGTTGGGGCCGCTCGCTCTCTCGTTCATGGCGCCGGCCGGCGGGGCGACCATGGATGAACTCCGCCGCCGGGTGGAAGCCATGATCGCCCGGCATGGCGACGCATGGACGCAGGTCTGGCTCCGTGACCGAGGATTGGAAGCGTGGGCCGATCAGCTCGACCAGATGAAAGGAGGCCAAGATGGGCACGAACAGGAAGAACACGAAGTGGAAGCTGCGTAGCGCGCTCCTCGTAGGTCTGTGCGTGCTGGGAGGGGGATTCGCGGCGCCGGCGTCGGCGCAGTTCATGGTGCTCGACGCGTCCAACCTGGCGGAGAACATCCGGCAGGTGACGGCAGCGATGGATCAGATCAACAACCAGCGCCAGCAGATCGAGTATCAGCTCCAGGCGCTCCGTAGGCTGGGTTCTCCCCGGTGGGGCGACATCGCGCCGCTCCTCCAGCAGCTCGACGCGCTGATGCGGCAGTCCCGGGCGCTCGGCTACTCCCTCGCCGATATTGACCGGCAGTTCGTGGAGACCTTTCCGGGCTGGCAGCCAGCTCCGGACAACCTTGCCCTCGCCGAAGCGCAGCGGACGCAGGCCGAGCGGACGCTCGGGACGATGCGCGCCGCGCTGAATGTCCTGAACGAACAGGGGCGTCAGTTCGCGGCGGGCCAGCAGCTCCTCGCCTCCATCAAGGCCCAGATGTCGGGCATCGAGGGCACGCAGGGCGCGCTGGAACTCCAAGCCACACTGGACGCATACGCCGCTGAGGAACTCGGGCTCCAGCGGCAGATGATGATCACGCAGGCCAACATCCAGGCCGTTCACAACGCCTATCTCGTGAACCGGGAGGCGGAGTCGCGGGCGACCTACCGGGCGATGATGGACCGTATGTCCGAACTGCCCCCGCCGTCCACCCGGAGCTTCAGCCTGAGGGTGCGGCGATGAAGCGCGCCTACGGATGGACGACGCTGGCGGTCCTCTTCCTGACTGCCGCCGGATGCCGGGAGAATGCCGCCGACATCGCCAATGGGGACGATCCGCTGCGGGCGCTCACCGTCCCGGTTCGCTCGGAGCGGTACACGACGACGTACTGGACGCAGGTGAGCATCCGCGACACGACGCTGTGGGCGCAGGCCGTGGCGTACTGCGAGGAGCGGATCATGGATCATCCGAACTGCGAGGCGGTCCGCACGGTGGACATGCTGGAGAGGATGTCCCGTCCGCCGGAGGAGAGCCCCCGCACCTTCCAGCTCCGGCCGGGATTCTCGGATCCCGACACGACGCCGGACCCGGACCCGAGGTGACATGCGCCGCCTCCCGTCCTCCGCCCTTCCTGTGGTCGCCGCTCTCTCCCTGGCGGGAGCGGCGATCCCGACGGTGCTGGTCGCGCAGACGCCTGCCGGCGTGCTCGACGAGATAGCCCTCGACTACCGGACCGCGTCCGAGGCGTGGATCGGGCAGGTGTTCGCGGTCACGACGGACCTCTTCTACTGGCTGGCTCTCCTGGAGTTCGTGGTCGCGGGGTTGATGTACGCGATCGCCACGCCGCAGGCGCGGGACGCGGCTGCGGGGCGGTTCCTCGTGAAGATCATGTTGATCTCCTTCGTCTACATGCTCATCACGCAGTCGGGGTTCTGGCTCTCCCGCCTCATCGACAGCTTCGCCGGCGTCGGTGAATACGTGCTCGGGCAGACGATGAGCCCGTCGGAGATCGTGGCCCACGGTCAAGTGCTCTCCGGCGCGATCCTCCGGTCCGTGGACGTGATCGGGATGCTCACGAATCCGCCCATCGTGATCTACATGACGTTCACGGCCTTCGTGGTGATGCTCTGCTACATCCTCATCTCCGTGCAGGTCGTCCTCACGCTGGTCAAGTCGTACATCCTGCTCTCGGCGGGCCTCTTCTTCCTGGCCTTCGGGGCGTTTCGCTCCACGGCGTCGTTTGCCGAGAACTACCTGATCGCCTGCGTCCACGTGGGGATCAAGCTGATGATCCTCTACTTCGTGGTGGCGCTGGGCGAGCCACTCACGCAGTCGTGGGCGGTGCTTCTCCGGGAGGACAGTCTCTTCGCCACCGATGTGGGGCCGATCATCCAGGTTCTCGCCGGATCGGTGATGCTGGCGTTCATCGTCTGGTATATCCCGAACAAGATCGCCGGCCAGATCACCCAGGGCGCGAGCCTCGGCCTCGCGGCCGCGATGCGCGGAAACGCGTAGGAGGTGGGCGATGATCGGAAGGTTCTTGAGAACGCGGAAGGCCGCCACGCCTCCTGAGCCCCCGCCGGAGAACCCATACGTCACGGCGCGGACGAACTTCGAGAGCCTCTTCCGGAACCAGGCGAAGGAGAAGCACGCGTGGCGCATCGCGGCCCTCGGCCAGCTCGTCGTGCTGGGCGTGTTGGTCGTGGCCTACGTGCAGCTCGCTTCCGGCTCCCGCGTGGTCCCCTACGTCGTGGAAGTAGACCAACTCGGGCAAGCCGTGGCCGTGGCTCCCGCCGAGTGGCGGAACTCCGCGAGCCCCCAGATCGTGGCGCGGGAGCTTTCCACCCTCATCCGGAACCTCCGCTCCGTCTCCTCGGACCCTGGGCTCCAGGTCCGGATGATCCAGGACGCCTACGCCTTCCTCGAAGCGTCCGCCGCACGATTCACGAACGAATATTTCGCCGACCCCGACAACAACCCCCGGGTCCTGGGGCAGAGCATGACGCGCACGGTCGAGGTCATGAGCGTGCTCCCCATCCCCGACTCGGATAGCTGGAGGATCCAATGGACCGAAACACAGCGCCAACGGTCCGGCGGGCTCCCGGAGTCGCGTGTATGGGAAGCCTACCTCACCGTGAGGCAGGCACCCCCTACGACGGTGGACGCGATCCGGGCGAACCCGCTGGGCATCTACGTGTCCGGCATCAACTGGACCCCGATTCAGACGGTCGGAATGCCGGACGGAGGGCGACGATGAGCACGCTTCGGAGGTGCGCCGTCCTGGGACTGCTGCTCGGCGCGGCGGCGCCAGCGGTCGCGCAGTCTCCCGTCCGGGCCACGCCCCCCGATCCGGTCCAGGTGGCCTACCTCGACTTCGAGCGGACAGGCGAGGCCCGGGTGATCGCGCCGCGAAGGGATGGCGGCTACATCCTCTTCCCGTATGGCCATATCCGGCCGACGCTCCGCTGCCCACTCCTGAACGCGTGCGTCATCGTGCTCGATCCGCGTGAGGCGCTCACGGACGAGCCGCTCTCCGGCGACACCGAACGCTGGATCATCGACACCAGCGTCATGGGCAGCGAGGAGCGGAGCGTCCTCGTCGTGGTGAAGCCCCAGTTCTGTGGGATCGCGACGAACCTCGTCATCCCCACGAGCCGCCGGATCTACGAGCTCGCCCTGGTCGCCGACGTGTGCGAAGGCAAAAGAGGAGGCGGGGATGAGGGCGAGGAATACACCCGGCAGGTCCGCTTCTGGTATCCGGATGAGATGCGGGCCGCCCGGCTCATCGAGGAGGAGATCGCGGCCGCCCAGGCGGAGGCTGCCGAGACCCTCGAAGGTTCCGAGGTCGTCCTCGACCTGAACCGCGACTATGAGGTGGATCGTGGCCGGTGGTGGAACCGGAAACGGTATCCCTGGATCCCTGAGGAGGTCTTCGACGACGGGATCCGTACCTATGTCGTGCTCCCTGAAGCGGCCCGCCACGGAGAACTCCCCATCCTCTACATACTGGAGAACGGGGAGCGGCACGTCCTGAATTACGCGCTCCGGGGCGACACCATCGTCGCGGACCGCGTGCTCGAACGGGCGGTGCTCGTGGTCGGGAAGGCCGGCGGGGACGAGACCATCGAGATCCGGAACCGCGCCCCTCTGCGGCGCGAGGACGGGGACTCATGAACACGCCCCGCCCTGATGAGCACCGTCCCAGCGAGCACCGGGAAGAGCCTGCCCGGCTCGCCGCCGTGACGCGCCTCAACCGGAACGTCCTCGTGGTGGCGGCCATGGGGGTGGCGGTCGTCCTGCTCACCGTCACGCATGTGGCGCGTTCGGGCTCTCGGACGGTGAGGGAAGCGGCGCCTCCCCGGGTGGAGACGGGCGCCATGGCGGACTTTCTCAGGACGCCGGCCGGAGCCGAGGATCCGCCGCTCATCCCTCCGCCCGCGTTCCCTGATGAAGTGCCCGAGTTCGACGCGGTTCCACAGAGCTACGGATCGATCCCGTCCTCCAGCGGATGGTACGACCCGTTCCCCGCTCCGGATCCGCGCGAGGAGGCGTATGAGCGCGCCCTTCGCGCCGGGCTCCGCTCCGGGGACTTCGGACCGAGAGGTGCGGGGTCGGGAAGCACCGCCATGGTGGGTGCCTTCGAGCCGTCGGTGGATGAGCTGTCCTCTCCGCCCGATCGGTACCGGGAGTTCATGAGCGCCGTCCGGGAGCCCGCGCCGACGCTCTATGCGGAGGTGCGTATCACCGAGCCGGTATCCGACTATCAGATCATGGCGGGCACAGTGCTCCCAGCCACGACAGTAACCGCGATGAACTCGGACATGCCGGGCGAGATCGTGGCCCAGGTGTCCCGGAACATCTACGACTCGCAGCAGCAGCACCTCCTGATCCCCCGCGGTACCCGGATCATCGGCCGGTATGACAACCAGATCGCGCTCGGCCAGTCGCGGGTGCTCATCGCCTGGACCCGCCTGATCTATCCGGACGGCCGGAGCCTCTCGGTGCCGGGACTCCCAACCATGGACCTCCGGGGCGCGGCCGGCGTGCGGAGCCGCGTGGACAACCGCTACGACCGTCTCTATGGCCAGGCGGTCCTGCTCTCGATCATCAGCGCCGGAGCCCAGCTCAGCCAGCCCCGCCAGTCAGGCATCCTGGCACCGCCTTCGGCGGGTCAGGTCGCAGCCGGGGCGCTCGGCCAGCAGCTCTCGCAGGTCTCCATGGAGATGATCCGGCGCAACATGGACATCCGTCCCACCCTGGAAGTCCGGGCGGGGACGCCCTTCTACATCTTCCTCGAGCGCGACCTCGTGCTCGACGGACCCTACGTGGACCGGCGGTCTGTGGACGGCCGGTCCGCCCCCCTCGGCCGCTGAATGGCTCGGGGGATCCGTAGGGTGAGTCTCGGGGAGGGAATGGCACGTGAGCCCGTTGGCTGCTCCGGAACTTCAGACGACGACACCCCGGCGAGGAACCGGCTCGGGTGGGGCGTTGTTCGTGCTGCTCGGCGCGGGCGGGCTCGGAGGTCTGTGGGCAGGCACGCAGTCCTTCGCCCACCGCCTCGGCTATCACGATAATCTCGGGGACTTCCTCTACCGGCTCCCTCCGGCACTGGATGGCTACGCCTTCGTAGTGGCCTGGGCGTGCGCCCTCGGCGCGGTGGTGCTTCTCGTCCGGTCAAGCACCCGGCGGTACGGGATTCCGCTTGCCCTGCTCGCCGCCCTCCTCCACGCCGTCCGGCTGGGGCCGATCTACAACCCCTTCCAGCTCCTCTACTGGTCGCGCGCCTATAGCGACGTTCCCGAGTTGGCGGCCGTTGTCTCCGGAGCCGTTCGCCTCGGCGTGGTGAGCGGTGCCGTGCTCGCCCTCGGTGGTCTGGCGCTCGTCGGCTCCGGACGCCGACGTGCGGTGTCCGTCTCGCATGGGAGCGCCCGCTGGGGCGACGGCGAGACGCTCCGGGGAGATGAGGGGCTGATGATCGGGCGGCGGATCGCGGATGGAGAGATCCTCCGCTTCAACGATGATGGGCACCTCCTCACCCTCGCACCCACTCGGTCCGGGAAGGGCGTCTCTGCCGTCATCCCCAACCTGCTGGACTACCCTGGCTCCGTCTTCGTTGTGGACGTGAAGCCCGAGAATGCGGCCGTTTCCGCGCGGCGTCGCCGGGAGATGGGTCAGGATGTCCGTATCCTCGATCCCTTCGGGGCCGCAGGCGGCTGGGACGCCTTCAACCCCCTGGACCTGATCGACGTATCGAGTGCCGATGCCATCGACGACGCCCGCATGATCGCGGACATGATGGTGGCCATCGACGAGGGCGCGGAAAATGTCCATTGGAACGAGACCGCCCGGGCGTTCCTGGCCGGGCTCGCGCTTCACGTGAAGGTGAACGCAGCACCCGAGGACCGGCACCTCCTACACCTCCGGAAGCTGGCCACCCTCCGGCGCGGCACGCCCCGATCTCCCGGCGCCTTCGAGGAACTCCTGAACCGCATGCTGGACAGTCGTGCGGTGGGGGGCCTGATCGCGAGATCGGCAGCGGTTCTCTTGCAGAAGCCCTTCAAGGAGCGCGGCTCCGTGATCTCTGCGCTTCATCGGCACACGGAGTTCCTCGACAGTCCGCACCTGAGACGCGCTCTCGGCCACTCGACCTTCGATCTGGGGGACCTCAAGCGACGGCGGGTGAGCCTCTTCATCTGCCTTCCCTCGGACCGGCTCTCCGAGTACCACCGCTGGGTCCGGCTCATGGTGGGCTGCACACTCCGGTCGCTCATGCGGACGCGGGGGCGTCCCCAGCGCCGCGTACTCTTACTCTTGGATGAGTTCCAGAACCTGGGGCGCCTTGCCCCCGTGGAGCGAGACATCAGCCTCGCGGGCGGGTTCGGCGTGCAGTTCTGGCTCTTCGTTCAGGACCTGGCGCGCCTCCGGGCCACCTACCCGCACACGTGGGAGACTTTCCTCACCAACAGCGAAGTGCTCCAGGCATTCGGTGCCTCCAACGACCGGACCACCTCGGAGTACCTGTCCTGGCTCTCCGGTGAGACCACGATCTTCGTCGAAAGCGACAACGAATCCCGGGGCGTGAGCCGGGGCAAGGTGCATAACACGCAGCACGGCACCGGGCAGACCGTCGCCGAGAAGGGACGGCGCCTGATGATGCCGGACGAGGTCCGCCGGCTCGACCGGAACCTCCAGCTTCTGTTCGTGAGGGGGTGCGACCCACTCCTAACGCGGCGGATCGACTATCTCCGTGATCCCGCCTTCGAGGGTCAGTTCGACCGGAACCCGCAGTACGAGGAGGTGGCCGGATGAAGGCCGCATACCTCCTCGTGGCTGCCGCGACCATCTCGGTGGTCCTTCTGCTGGGACTCCTCGGCTTCCGGTTCAACGTCACCCCGAGCCTCCCCGTGGGCGTTTACCGGGTGATATCGGACCCTCCGGTCCCTGGCTCCGTGGTTCACGCCTGTCTGCCACGTGACGTGGCGGAGTTCGCCCGGGCACGCGGCTACCTCGGTCCGGGATCGTGCGCCGGCAACGTGCGCCCGGTCGGGAAGGTCGTGCTCGCGGTCGGTGGCGACGTGGTGACCACGACCCGGAACGAGATCCAGGTGAACGGCGTCCCCGTGCCCAACAGCGGGACGGCGTCACGGGACAGCCATGGTCGCCCGCTCCCCCGTCATGAATGGGGAGAACACCGGCTGGGGGCCGACGAACTCTGGCTCTTCTCCCCAGGCGCCACGAACGGCTACGACTCCCGCTACTTCGGGCCGGTGCGCACCTCCGATGTCATCTCCGTACTGCGGCCGATGGGGAGGCGATGACCGTGTCGGACGCGCTACTCACCCTACGCTCTCGCTGGCGCCAGAAGGCCAGGCTCTTCCGGGAGCACGGCCACGAGGCCACGGCACTCGCTTACGAAGCGTGCTCGAACGAGCTGGAAGCCGCGCTCAACGACGACACGGACGAGCTTCTGAACCTCCAGGAGGCCGCCCAGGAGTCCGGATACAGCGCGGATCACCTGGGTCGGTTGGTGCGAGAGGGGAAGATTCCCAACGCCGGTCGCCGCAACGCTCCCCGCGTCCGAAAGCGTGACCTGCCCAGGCGCCCGGATGCTTCCGTTTCCCGACCCAGCGATCGACCCGTCCGCCCCTCGGCTGGAATCTCCCGGACCAAAGACGTATCCTTCGAGCGCATCGCGAGAGAGGCGTTGGTCTCGAAGAGGAGATGAGCCAATGCCGAGATGCAAACGAAAGGTATGGCGCAAAACCATAGGCGGCTACGGCCACACCGTCATCGTAGAGGAGCGGTCCCCCGGCTCCGTCCTCTACCTGCGGTGGTGGGACCCGGCAGCGACGGGAAGGCGCAAGAGCGGGAACCCCGGAAACTGGAGGTGGCGAAGTCTAAAACACCGAGACACGAAGCTGGGGGAGGAGCAGGGGAAGGAGCTGGCCGCACAGCTCTTGGTGAGCGAGGAGGCAGCAGCGACGGGCAGAATCACCTTCGGTGAGCTGCTCGCGCGGTACGAAGCCGAAGTGAGCGTCTACAAGAAGGGGACGCAGCCCCGCGAGGATCAGCGAAGGATCGAGCTCTGGACGCACGTTCTCGGAGCGAATCGCGATCCGGAAACGATCACCAAAGGGCAGATCACCCGCTTCGTGCGGCTCCGGCGACAGGGTAGGATCCGGCTGCCGAAGCGGAACCTCACTGTCAATCCTTCGGACACCACGGTCGGTGCCGACATCATCTTCCTGGCCAGCGTGCTGAACTGGGCCGTGGAAGAAGACCTGCTTCCGAAGAATCCGATCCGGGGATACGACCGTCCGAGGACGCCGAAGCCGAAGCGGCCGGTCGCCACCTACGACCGCTACGAGCGGACCCGGGAGAAGGCGGACGGGGTGGGAGAGCAGGGGTTGTTCGGGCTCTTCCTGGATCTGGTGGAGACGCTGGGGTGGCGCGTGAGCGCCATCTGCCAGCTATGGGCTTCGGATCTCGACCGCACGATCAGCCTCACCGCGCCCAATGGCCGTATCCGGAAGCGGGGAGAGGTGGATAAGGAAGGCGTCGAGATGTGGGTGCCGATGAGCGAGTCGGCGCGTCGGGCGGTGGACGCTCTGTTGGAGCACACGCCGGCCATCGGCGACACCCCGCTGTTTCCCGCGCCCGAGGGGAAGTCCAGGGGCCGGAAGAGGCGGCGACCGAAGTCCTGGAGTCGGTGGCACGCACGCGATCTGCACGAGCGTGCGCAGCGAGCGGCCGGATACGGCTACTCCTGCGCGAGGTGCGGGGAGCCGCTCGGCAACGAGCAGCGGGAGTGCCCCGACAAGGAGTGCGGGTTCGTGGATCGGTTGCCCCGCGACCCGGCGAAGAAGCTCCTGGGTTTCCACGCCTATCGCAGGAAGTGGGCGACCGAGCGGAAGCACCTGCCGCTGAAGGATGTGGCGGAAGCTGGTGGTTGGCTGGACACGCGCAGCCTGGAGAACTGCTACCAGCAGGTGGATGAGGAGACGCTCCTTCGGGTCGTCTCCGAACCCCGGAAGCTGCGCGAAACCATAGCAGAAACCATAGCAGGTGTCACGGGAAAAAAGTGAAGCCCCACAACGGGAGCCGTTGCAGGGCCATCACTTAACTGATATCGGGACGGCCGGATTCGAACCGGCGACCCCCTGAACCCCATTCAGGTGCGCTACCGGGCTGCGCCACGTCCCGAAGACGGCCAATCTAACCGTCCCTCCAGGGGGACTCAAGGTCAGGCGTCGGCAATCTCCACCCGGGCCTGCTCCACCCGGTACCCGATCCCACGGACGGTGGTGAGGATGTCCGGGCTGGCAGGATCCCGCTCCAGCTTCTTGCGGAGCCGATGCACGGTGGCGTCCAGGACGGCCTCGCTGTCCTGGTCGGAGCCCCAGATGTCCCGGAGGAGATCCTCCCGGGGGACCACCTGACCTCCGGCCTCCACCAGGCGCTCCAGGAGCTCGAACTCCCGTCCGGTGAGGGGGGTGCTCCCCTGGGCGTGGGTGAGGGTCCGGGAGAGGCGCTCCACGCGGAGCGACCCGCCGGATCCGCTCCCCTGTTCCGGCGTCCACCCTGCCTTCCGGCTCTGGAGGAGGTGGGCCCGGAGGAGCACGGTGGCCACGGTGTGGGGCGGAGACACCACGTCGTCGGCCCCGGCGGAAAGGACACGGAGCGCCACCTGGGGGTCGGCGGAATTCAGCAGGAAGAGGATGGAGGCCCGCGGACAGCATGCACGGAGCTCCCGGACCATCTCCCATCCACCTTCCCGATCCGCCGATCCCAGGAGCATGAGCTCCGGCCCGATCATCCCCGCCAGCTTCCGGGCCTCCGCCGGGGTCTCTGCGGCGTAGGTGTGGATCCCTTCCGCCTCGAGGCCGGCGATGAATCCTGGGGTGAGGCGACCGAGGCCCAGCAGGAGGGCGGAGCGGGCGGGGACACGGCGGGACGACGGTTCATCCCGGATGGGGGCAGGCGAAGCAGGACTGAATCCGATCATCGGAGGGAGGTCATCCGGTCAACATGTATGGTGGCAGCACGCCCCGGTCGTGCGGTATGCGGTCGGCGTCCCCGGCGGCCGGCACGCCACTGCCGGGGCGAAGGGGTCCAGACGCTCCCGGAGGAGGTCGGGGAGTACTGATCAGGAGTTCTCAACGATGTAAGACGCACGAGGACCCCGAAATGTTGCATCCCCCCGGGAACCGCCGTGGTGGAGCGGGCTTCCCCGCAGCCCCGCGACACCGAGCTGGGGGGCGAGCCTGGGGGGCCTCGGCCCACCTGCCTCGGGGCGGGGCACCCCCCCGTTTGGGGGCCGTGACAGGGGGGGCGGCCCAGGGTTGACACCCCCTGGGGGTGGGGGTATACTCAGTGTCCTTGTTGCGGGGTGGAGCAGCCTGGTAGCTCGTCGGGCTCATAACCCGAAGGTCGCGGGTTCGAATCCCGCCCCCGCTATTTGGAACGGAGCGCCGCCTCTGGCGGCGTTTCCGCGTTAGCGAACGGAACGGGCGCAGGAAGGTGCGGGCGCCCTGCCCGTTAAGGATGACCGTGGAGGATGACCCTGGCTCGGGGGGACGGATGATCGACAGCGTGGGAAGGACGGCGCAGTGGATCATGGCGGATCCCATCCCGGGGTGGCTCGTGGCCGACACCTGGTCCGACCCGGCGGCCCGGGCAGGGGAAGAGCAGCGGTAGCGGAGAACCCCGCCATCCGACGCTCCTCCCGCCCGTGCCGAAGCCGGCCCGGGCGTTTTTTTGGCCAGGTAGCTCAGTTGGTAGAGCACACGACTGAAAATCGTGGTGTCGGCGGTTCGATTCCGTCCCTGGCCACTGGGTGATGGGTGGTACCATCGGGTTTCCGACCGGGAGGTCGGAGTGGGAAACAACAGAGGTCCGTAGCTCAACTGGTAGAGCACCGGTCTCCAAAACCGGCGGTTGGGGGTTCGAGTCCCTCCGGGCCTGTTGGATGAGTTTGCCCGGACGTGGGTTCGCCGGCTGGATGCCCGGGCGCGGGTCCCCGTGGGCGGTTCACGGGCCCCCATCGTCTAACGGCTAGGACTCCACTCTTTCAAGGTGGCGGTCGGGGTTCGATTCCCCGTGGGGGCATGGGGCTTCGGCTCCGATAGCAGGAACGGCAGGAAGGCTGGTGCAGGTTGCAGGACGAGAAGGTCAGGGGCTGTAGCTCAGTTGGTTAGAGTGCCGGTCTGTCACACCGGAGGCCGCGGGTTCGAGTCCCGTCAGCCCCGCTAGGCTTTTTGAAAATCCGGGTCCATCGGTTGATCGGGGCCGTAGCTCAGTTGGGAGAGCGCCTGAATGGCATTCAGGAGGTCAGGGGTTCGATTCCCCTCGGCTCCACTCCAGGGGATCCCTGGGGCTCGGGTGGCGGAATTGGTAGACGCGCAGGATTCAGGATCCTGTGGGGGTAACCCTGTGAGGGTTCGAGTCCCTCCCCGAGCATGCACGCGCCGTCGCCGGTCGTTCGGAAACGGAGCAGGCCCGCCCACGTGCTGGAATTGGTAGACAGGCTGGTTTGAGGGACCAGTGCCGGAAACGGCGTACAGGTTCGAGTCCTGTCGTGGGCATTCCATGGTCGGCGGTTGGGGT
>JBJHBX010000005.1:0-32602 GCA_050485725.1 Gemmatimonadales bacterium
GTGCGCCGGCTGGAGACGATCCGGTCAACCGCCTCTCAGAACCGGGCCCAGGTGGAGCTCGAGTTCCAGCCGGGGACGAACATGGACCTGGCCTCGCTGGAGGTCCGGGAGCGGGTCGAACAGGTGCGGAGGGAGCTGCCCTCCGACGTGCAGCGCATCAACCTGAGGCGCTTCTCCTCCGATGAGCAGCCTGTCCTCCGGGCCGCGGTCTCCTGGGACGGCGATCCGGCCCGGCTCACCGAGCTCGTGGAACGGACCATCGAGCCGGCGATCCTACAGGTCCAGGGCGTGGCACAGGTGGAGTTCTCGGGGCTCGAGTCCCGGGAGGTCTCGATCGAACTCGACCAGGACCGGATGCGAGCCCAGGGCGTGACCATCGCCATGATCTCGCAGGCGCTCAACCGGGGGAACCAGGACTACTCGGCCGGGGAACTGGAGGTGGACGGAACCCGCTTCCTGGTCCGGGCGGAAGGGCAACTCACCTCGGTGGAGGCCATCGAACGTCTCCCCCTCACGGCGGAGGGTGTCCGGCTGGGCGACGTCGCCGACGTCACCTACGACTTCCCCGAGCTGCAGTTCTTCTTCCGGCAGGACGGAAGGACCGCCCGCCAGGCGGAAATCTACAAGGAATCGGACGCGAACATCGTGGAGGTGGCGCGGGCCGTTCGCGCCACGCTTGACGAGATCGCGACCCGTCCGGGGCTCGAAGGCGTGACCTTCAGGACGTGGCAGGACCAGTCGCAGGGGATCCTCGAGGTACTGGGCCTGCTGGGGCAGGCAGGCGCCTTCGGAGGCCTCCTGGCGGTAGTGATGCTCTTCATCTTCCTTCGCAGGATCACGCCCACCTTCATCGTGGCGGCGGCGATTCCCGTATCGCTGATCTTCGCGGTGATCATCCTCTACCTGGCGGGCGATTCGCTGAACATCATCACCCTCTCGGGGCTGATGCTCGCCATCGGGATGCTCATCGACAATGCCGTGGTGGTGGTGGAGAACATCTTCCGCCACAGGGAGATGGGATCCGAGCCCGAGGAAGCCGCCATCGAGGGCTCGAACGAGGTCGGGCTCGCGATCCTGTCGGGGACCCTCACCACGATCATCGTCTTCACCCCCCTCTTCTTCCTTCCCCCGAACCAGATGGGGACGCAGTTCCGGGCCTTCGGGACCAGCATCTCGTTCACGATGCTGGCCTCGCTCGCCATCGCCTTCACCCTGGTCCCCCTCCTGGCGGTCCGCCTCCTCCGCGGCCGGATGCCGGACCCGGGCAGGGCCATGAAGTGGCTGAACGCGACGTATCGCGGGATGCTTGACCGTGTCCTCGATCATCGACTGGCCACCGCGGTCTTCTCGCTCGCCCTCTTCGCCGCAGGTGCCTGGGTGCTGATGGAACTCCCACGTGAGCTCATGCCAGAGCAGGACAACCGCTTCATCCGCATGGGAATCTCCACGCCCCGCGGGATCTCGGTGCAGGAGCGGAGCGAGATCCTTGCCCGGGCCGAGCAGGTCCTTCTGGAACGACGGGACGAGTTCGAGATCACGAACGTCTCGGCGTTCTCGAGGGGAAACTTCTCCAACATCTTCATGACCCTGAAGCCCTTCTCCGAGGGCGGGGAGCGGTCCACGGCCGAGGTGTCGGAAGCGATCCAGGAGGTGCTTCCGGTGATCCCCGGCGTGGAGTGGCGACAGCGGCGGGGTTTCGGGATGATGTCCGGGGTGCAGGTCCGGCTCATCGGTGAGAGCACGCAGGAACTCTCTCGTCTGGCCGAAGCCGTGGGCCTTGCACTGGAAGAAGGGGTCCCCGGGATCTCGCAGGTGGACAATTCGCTCGAGGCCGGGAACGAGGAGGTGCGGGTCCGGGTGGATCGGCGCGCGGCCGAGCGTCAGGGGCTCACCTCCGAGCAGGTGGCCCAGGCGGTCTCAGGGGCGCTGCGCGGCCAGGTCGCCACCCGTTTCCGTGCCGGGGAGCGCGAGGTCGATGTTCTCCTCCAGCTCCGCGACGAGGACCGGGTATCCATCGCCCAGCTCGGAAACCTGGCCGTGGGGACGCTCGACGGGACGACGGTTCCCCTGGGAACGGTGGCGGACATCATCGTGGTGGGTGGACCGCAGGACATTCGCAGGGAGAACCGCCAGACGGCGGTGAACGTTTCGGGCGAGATCGCCGTGGGCTACAACCGGGAGGACGTGATCGCCGATGTACAGGCAGTGATGGCGGACCTCGAGCTTCCCCCCGGATACCGCTGGGACCTCGGCCGGGGCTTCGCCGAGGAGCAGGAGCAGTTCGGAGACATGGTCATGGCAGGCGGGCTCGCCCTCGTCCTCATCTACCTCATCCTGGCAGCCCTCTTCGAAAGCCTGCTTCTTCCCCTCATCATCTACTTCTCGATCTTCTTCGCCATCCCGGGGCTCGCCCTGATCTTTCTCCTGACGGGCGCGAACTTCTCGATCCTCTCCTTCCTGGGAGTTCTCATCACGGTGGGAATCGTCGTGAACAACTCCATCGTGATGATCGACCTCGTGAACCAGCTCCGCGACAGGGGAATGGAACGAAGAGAAGCGCTGCTGACCGGGTGTACGGCACGGCTTCGGCCGATTCTCATGACGAGCCTGACCACGCTGTTCGGCCTGGTCCCCATGGCCTTCATGGCCACCGAGGGGCAGGGCCAGATGTTCACCCCGATCGGCCAGGCGGTGATCGGGGGGCTCACGACCTCGATGATCCTGACCCTGGCCCTCACGCCCACGCTCTACGCCTGGTTCGACGACATGGGGCTCTGGGCGGCGGCGGTGCGCGACCGGGCGCTGGAGGTCGCAAGAGGTGGTGGTGGAGGTTCGGAAGCGGCTTCCGACCCGGCAACGGCCAGATCCCTCCCGGGCTGACCCGGGCCGGGGCGGGTGGAAGGCCGATCCAGCCATCCTTTCGCCCCGGGGATTCGGCGAAGATGTCAAGGTCGGAGGGTGTCTCCGCGCGCTGTCCTCGCGCCGAGGGCCGGAGCATGTCCTCCCCGGTCCCGGAGCTCCACGTTGCTCGGAGAGGCATGGTCCGCCACGCTCGACGGTGTCGAGGGGGTCCCCGTACGGGTCGAGGCCCACGTCTCGACCGGGATCCCCTCGCTTCACATCGTCGGACTTCCCGGGGGCGCCGTCCGCGAGGGCCGTGACCGGATCCAGTCGGCGCTTCGTGGGATCGGCGCGGGGCCCGACGGGCTGCGGATCACGATCAACCTCGCCCCTGCCGACCTCGTCAAGGAGGGTTCGGGGCTGGATCTCGCGATGGCGGTGGCCCTCCTGGCCGGTGCCCGCGAGGTCGAACTCGAACGGGTGGCGCGCGCGGCCTTCATCGGGGAACTGGGCCTCGACGGCCGACTCCACCCGGTGCGGGGGATCCTGCCGCTGGTCCTGGGATGCGTCCGCGCCGGCATCTCCACGATCTTCGTGCCGGAGGCAAACTTCCACGATGCGCGTGCGGTGGCCGAGGGGGTGGATCTTGTCGGTACCGCATCGCTGGCGTCCGTCGTGGACCGGCTGCGGGGACGGGGAGGGGAGCGAAGGTTGGATGTCGTGGCCGACCCCCCGCCCGGGCCCACGTCCACCCCGGTGGAGGGCACTCCGCTCCATCCGAACGGAGAGGTCGAGCTGTCGTGGGTCCGTGGGCACGCAGTGGCGCGGCGGGCGCTCGAGATCGCGGCGGCCGGAGGGCACCCGATCCTCCTTCACGGACCGCCCGGGGCCGGAAAGACGATGCTTGCCCGGGCGCTCCCCGGGCTCCTCCCCGACCTCTCACGCGACGCCTCGCTCGAGGTGTCAACCATCCACTCCGCCGCGGGCCTGCTGCGACCCGGGTCCGGGATCCTTCGTCGTCCCCCCTTCCGGGCTCCCCACCATGGCGCGTCCCAGGCCGCCCTCGTGGGGGGCGGGTCTCCCCTGCGACCGGGGGAAGTCACGCTCGCACACCTCGGCGTGCTCTTCCTGGACGAACTGGCCCACTGGTCCAGGCAGGCGCTCGAGGCGCTGCGGGAGCCGCTGGAAACCGGGTTCGTCGACGTGATCCGGGCGGGGCGAAGGGCTCGATTCCCGGCCCGCTTCCTCCTCGTTGCGGCGATGAACCCGTGCCCCTGCGGACGGTGGGGCGGAAGCGAGGACGCGTGTACCTGTGATCCGTCCGTCGTGAGGCGCTACCAGGGGCGTGTGTCCGGGCCCCTCCTGGATCGGATCGACCTTCGGGTTCGGGTGGACCCGGCACCGGCTGGGGAGCTCCTCGGGAGCCGCGCGGGGGAAGGCACCGCGGACGTACGCCGGCGTGTCGAGGCGGCCAGGGCGAGGAACCCGGGCCGATCGGGCGGATGGGGCGTCGGGGCTCACCGTCGCCACGAGCAGGGGGCGGCTGGACCCGGTGGCGCATGGTCCCCGGCTTCGGTGTCGGAGCTGCACGTCTCCCCGGCGGCGCTGGACCTGGTCCGCAAGGCCATGGAGCGCGGGCACCTGTCCGGGAGGGGGGTTGCACGCACCCTCCGGGTTGCCGGGACGATCGCCCGTCTCGGCGGCAGGGACCATGCGGAGACCGAAGACGTGGCGGAGGCACTCCACTTCAGGGCGCTCTGACGACCCGGACGGCCGCCGAGGTTGTCTGGGGTCAATGGATCCCGTACTCTTCCCGGCGCCCGGGACGGCTGCAGGAAGTGGTCGGGTCCGGGCGGGAGCGAGACTCGGGCGGCGAACCGCACCGGGCCGCTCGGGTTCCCTCGGAAGGATCGATCCGGCCGTGTCGACTTCGCTTCACTACATGGACTACGCGGCGACCTCCGCCGTCCGGCCTCCCTCGGTCGGCGAGGCGGTCGCCGGATTCCTCTCGGGCCTCGGGGCGTCTCCGGGGCGCGGCGGGTATGGCGCCTCGGTCGAGTCCGGGCGAGTCGTGTTCCGGGCCCGGCGCAGCGTGGCGAAGATCATGGGGCTCCCCGGTGACCCGGGGCGAGTGACCTTCATGCTGAACGCCACGCACGCCCTCAACACCGCGATCCACGGGGTCGTGGGGCAGGGTGACACGGTGGTGGTCACCGCCTTCGATCACAACGCGGTCCTCAGGCCGGTCCACGCCCTCTCGCAGCACCGCGGCGTGACCGTGCACATGATTCCCGGAGACGCGTCCGGAGCCCTCGACCTGGACGCCGCAGCCCGGATGCTCGAGGGCGCCCGGCTCCTCGTGGTGAACGCCGTCTCGAATGTCCTGGGGTCGGTCCTGCCCCTTGCGGAGCTCGCGGCGCTCGCCCGGGAGCGGGGCGCGCTGGTCCTCGTCGATGCGGCCCAGTCGGCGGGGCACCTTCCGCACGCGCCGGTGGATCTCGGTGCGGACATGGTTGCCTTCACCGGACACAAGAGCCTTCTCGGCCCGCAGGGAACCGGCGGGCTCTGGGTCGCCGAGGGCGTGGGGGTCAATCCTCTCTGTTCCGGAGGCACGGGCGGGAACTCGACCCTTCGCGAAATGCCCTCGAGCTACCCGGACCACCTCGAGGCCGGGACGCCCAATGCTCCCGGCATCGCCGGGCTCCTGGCCGGGTGCACGCACGTGCTCTCCGAGGGGGTCGCGGAGATCCACGCGCGCGAGGCGGCTCTCAAGGCACGCCTGCGCGAGGGGCTTTCCGCGACGCAGGGCGTCCGGGTGCTTTCCCCCCCTGCTCCGGATGGTGCGGCCCTCGTCACCTTCCTGGTCGAAGGGGTCGCCTCTGCCGATGTCTCCCGGAAGCTCGAGTCCGAGTGGGGCGTGCTTTCGCGTTCCGGGCTCCACTGCGCGCCCGAAGCGCACCGTGTCCTCGGGTCCATCGAGACCGGGGCCGTTCGCCTCTCGCTGGGATGGGCCTCGACGGAGGAGGACGTGGACCGGGCCGTGGAGGGTGTGGGGGCCGTTGCCCTCTCGACCCGGACCCTCGTACCCGGTCCGGCCTCCGCCTGAACGACCTTCTCCCAGGCTTCCATGCGTCTCTTCCTCGCCCTGAACTTCTCCGACTCGGAGCGGATGCGGATCCACCAGGCCGCGGAGCCTCTCCGCGAGATGGGGCTCCCCGTGCGCTGGCTCGAGCCGGACCACTTCCACCTCACGCTCAAGTTCCTCGGAGACGTCCGCCCCGAAAGGATCCAGGGCCTCGAGAAGGCTGTGGCGCGGGTCGCCGGGGCGACCCGGAGCTTCACCCTCTCCCTCGGTGGGTTCGGGGCCTTCCCGACCATTCGCAGGCCCAGCGTCCTCTGGCTCGGAGCGGATCCAACACCGGCACTCCGGTGTCTCAAGCAGGACCTCGAGTGGGGGCTCGCCGCCCACGGGTTCGAGCGGGAGACGCGGGCGTTCCATCCCCACGTGACGCTGGGGAAGGCGAAGGCCGAGGAAGGGGCAGGCGCCTTCCGCGGGCTCGATGAGCGGGCAGCGGCCATGGAGTTCCGGATGGACGTGCGGGTCGATACCGTCGACCTCGTCCGGTCTCACCTCTCAAGGCAGGGGAGTCGGTACACGCTTCTCAGGCCGATCCCCCTTCGCATGGCGCCCCAGCGGGCATAGACCCCGCTCCCGACCACGCGCCGTGGACCGCGGATGCCCGGTGCGGCGCTTCCGGACGGTCCCCGAGCGCCCAATGCCGACGGAGGAGGAACCAGCGAATGAACGGCTGTCTGGGCGGTTGCGTCGGTCGCGCCTTTGCGCTCCTGCTCCTGGTCGGAATCATCGGCGCGGCGTGGCACTTCGGTCCCTCGCTCTACGAGGAGGTGCGCTGGGATGCCTCCGCCCCCGCGCCGGTCCTCGATCCGACGCCCGAACTGGCTGCCGACGCCGAGGCGCGGATCCTGGGTCTCCTCGACGGGACCTTCGAGGAGATCTCCCTTGCCGCGGTGGAGCTGGAAAGCCTGATCCGCTTCCGCATGAACGAAGGCTGGCCCGAAGGGGTGTCACCACCCACGGTCGCATTCCGCGCCGATGAACTCCAGCTGGGCGTCCGGCTCGCGCATGAGCGCCTTCCGCGGCTCCCCGAGCTCGACGGGATCCTGGGCTTCCTTCCCGATACGGTCCCGGTCCAGCTCCGGGGACGGGTGCTTGCCCTGAGCGGGGGAGAGGCTGCGCTCCTGGTGAACCGGATCGAGGCGGCCTCGATCCCGATTCCGCGGCGCTTCTTCGAACCGATCCTGGAGCGGGTCCAGCCGAACGGCCGAGCGGACCTTCCCCCGGAAGCGCTCTTCCTTCCCCTTCCGACGGGAATCCGGTCGGCCCGGGTCGACGGTGATCGCCTCGTCCTGACCCGGCTTCCCTGACCGACCTCCTTCCGCACGGGTCCGCCTGCCTTGCCTCGAATCCTGGTCGTCGACGACGAGCCCCCGATCCGGGGCGTGCTCCGGCAGCTCTTCGAATACGAGGGGAACGAGGTGACGGTGGCCGCCTCCGCGGCCGAGGCGATGCGTGCCCTCGAGGGCGCCCCCTTCGACGTGGTCTTCCTCGATGTGAAGATGCCCGGCATGGATGGCCTCGACGCACTGGGGCGCATCCGCGAGCGCTTTCCGGCGACCCAGGTCGTGATGATCTCCGGGCACGGAACCATCGAGACGGCCGTCGAGGCGACCCGCCGCGGCGCCTTCGACTTCCTGCAGAAGCCCCTCGACACGGACCGTCTTCTCGTGACGCTCCGCAACGTTCTCGAGCGGAAGGGGCTCGCCGAGTCCGTCGCGGCGCTCAGGTCCGAGGTGGAGGCACGCTACCGCATCGTGGGCACCTCGCGGCCCATCGCGGACGTTCTCGAGCGGATCGACCGCGTGGCCCCGACCGACGCGCGGGTCCTGATCACCGGAGAGAACGGGACCGGGAAGGAGCTCGTCGCCAGGGCCCTGCACCGTGGATCAAAGCGGGCCGAGCGGGCTTTCGTGGAGGTGAACTGCGCGGCGATTCCCTCGGAGCTCATCGAGTCGGAGCTCTTCGGACACATGAAGGGCTCGTTCACCGGGGCCGTTCAGGACCGGGCCGGGACCTTCGAACAGGCCGACGGCGGCACCCTCTTCCTCGACGAAATCGGCGACATGTCGCTGGCGGCGCAGGCGAAGGTGCTGAGGGCGCTCGAGGAGGGGAAGGTGACCCGGGTCGGAGGCGACCGTCCCCGCACCGTGGATGTACGTGTGATCGCGGCGACCAACAAGGAGCTCGAGGCCGAGATCGAGGCGGGTCGGTTCCGGGAGGACCTCTTCTACCGGCTGAACGTGGTCCCGATCCGGGTGCCGGCGCTCCGGGAACGCCGCGAGGACATCCCCCTCCTGGTGCGCCATTTCGCGGAGCAGATGGCCTCCCGTGAGGGTGTGCCGCTCCGGACCTTCTCGGGCGGTGCCGTGGCGCGGCTGGCGGCACTGGACTGGCCGGGCAACGTGCGCGAGCTCCGGAATACCGTTGAGCGGCTCCTGATCCTGGCGCCGGGCAACGAGGTGACGGCTGCCGACGTGGACACCCTTACCCGTGCAGCGCCCTCGGCGAGCGAGTTCGGATGGGTCGGCCTCGAGGGCGTGACCTTCTCGGAGTTCCGGGACCAGGCTGAACGGGCCTTTCTCGAGCGCAGGCTCCAGGCGCACGACTGGAACGTGTCGGAGACGGCGCGGGCCATCGACATGCCACGCTCGAACCTCTACAAGAAGCTGGAGAAGTTCGGCCTTTCGCGGGACGAGTGACGGGGAGCCGCGCTTCGGCCCGTCCGTTGCCCGGGCACCGCCGGTGGTTCCTCGCCCGGCAAGGGTGGCTCAGGGATCCCGCGTCGCGATGACCGGACGTCCGGCGGGCAGGCGGTAGAGCACCTGGACGGTCCGGTAGTCATCGGGGGAAAGGTGCCGCCTGGGGTTGGTCGGGTACATCACGTCGTCGGGTCGGGGGCTGTGGCCGAGCCCGAGCGCATGTCCCATCTCGTGGGCCGCCACGCGCTCGATCTCGTCGGGCCCCATCGGCCTGGCCCGCCCCATGTCGGGGTCGAGTACCTCGAGGGCCAACTCGAACCGCTCGATCCCGAAGCTGAAGTCCGAGCCCACGAGCTCCCACCGGGCACGCACCCGCCCGGCCTGCCCGGGTCCAAGCTGCCGCTCCCAGCGAAGCTCGATGTTCGGGACGAGGTCGGCTCCCGTGTCACGGTCGAGGATGTGGATCGGGAACGGCTGTCCGTCCCATGCAAGGATGCCACGGATCGCGGCTCGCTGGAGCGAGAGGCCGGTGGCTCCGCCGCGGTCCATCGGGACGGGCACCCTGACCACCAGCGGTCCCACCCCATCGGGCCAGCGCAGCACCCTGGGCGACGGCCCCTCGAGAAGGAACTCGCAGAGGTATCCGGCGACCGGGCAGAGGCTCGAGAGATCCACCGGGGGGAGCGGCTCCTCGGCGGGCAGGGGAAGGTCTTCCCCCGGGGCGCCGTCGGGCTCGCCGGAAGGGCTCGAACGGGGCCAGGGGCAGCCCGCGAGAACGAGGGCGCACACCGCCACCGCAATGAGGCGGGCCGTGGAGAGGGCGCGGGCATTGCGTCCCGGGCCGCGATCCGGGCAGTCACCGCCTTCGGCGACGGAGCCCGGTGCGGGAGTCGGGGCGCCCCCGGCACGGGTGGCCAGCGCGGTCGGAGGATGTGTGGCGCGTGCCATGCACGTATGTTACCCCGAAGGTCGGCTGCGCGCGACGCTTGCAGGGGCTCCGCGCGCTCCCCTCCACCCCCGCACGGGGAGTGGAACGGCACCGCCTCGAGCCGCGTAGAACGGTAGATCCCGCGGCCGCAGGGACACCGGCAGGAGGCGCGGTCCGACCTCTCCTGGACGGCGCTCCGAGGGCCGCCGCCACCCCCGTACCACCCGACGAGTCAAGAGGCACGGTGATCGATCCCTCGGAGGACCAGGGCCCCCGGCCCGGCGAGATGGCGAATCCGGGGGGCACAGCCGGACCGGGCGGGTCCGATACGCCGCTCGCCACCCGTCCCCGAGGCCGCGCCCGGAGGGCGCTCCATCTCGTGGCCGAGGCCGCGCGGTCGGTGGTACTGGCCCTCGTCGTGCTGGTCCTCGTCCGAGCGCTCGTGGTGGAAGCCTTCAAGATCCCGACCTCCTCGATGGAAGGGACGCTCCTGGCTGGCGACTTCCTTCTCGTCAACAAGGCCGTGTTCGGGGCCGAGATCCCGGGGCTCGGAGTGACCCTTCCGGCGATCTCGGAGCCGACGCGGGGAGAGGTCATCGTCTTCAACCCCCCGCACGAGCCGTCCAAGCACTACGTGAAGAGGCTGATCGGGCTGCCGGGCGACACGCTGGCGATGCGGAACAAGCAGCTCTACCTGAACGGTCAGGCCATCCACGAGCCGTACGCGCGGTATTCCGACATGGGCGGTGACGCGGTACACCCCGGCATGGGGTGGCAGGCACGCCACCTCGCGAACGGCGCACGCCCGGGCCGCTATCGTCCCTCGCGCGACAACTGGGGTCCCCTCGTGGTCCCCGAGGGAGAGTTCTTCGTCCTCGGAGACAACCGCGACAACTCGGAGGATTCCCGGTACTGGGGCTTCGTCGACCGGGAGTCCATCCGCGGCCGACCCTGGATCGTCTACTACTCCTCCGAAATGACGCCCGACGGGCGTCTCCCGTTCCTCAGGGAGGTTCGCTGGGACCGAATCGGCGGGCGCATCCAGTAACCCGGGAGGGGATCGCCCGACGGGTGTCGCCCGCGGCCCGGGTGGGGGGCGATCGGGGGGTGGAGTTGCGCATCGGCGGATCTGACCCGATGATGACAGGTCCCGGGTCGGGTCCCGCCGCCCCGGCACGACCAGGTACGATCCCGCCGGGCTCCCTCCATGAGCTTCCAGTCACGCAGGCCGAATTCGAATGACGGGGTGCTTGATCAGTACCTCAGGGAGATCGCCCGGTATCCGCTGATCGACCGT
Source organism: Gemmatimonadales bacterium (assembly GCA_050485725.1). Lineage (GTDB taxonomy): Bacteria > Gemmatimonadota > Gemmatimonadetes > Longimicrobiales > Gaopeijiaceae > SKNW01. Next base: position 10,905 of record JBJHBX010000005.1, read on the forward strand.
GAGGAGGAGGCGCGTCTCGCCCGTCGGATCCGTTCCGGTGACGACGAAGCGCTGAACGACCTCGTCCGGGCCAACCTCCGTTTCGTCGTGTCGGTGGCAAAGAAGTACCAGAACCAGGGTGTTCCCCTTTCGGACCTGATCAACGAGGGGAACCTCGGCCTGATCCGTGCCGCCCACAAGTTCGACGAAACCAAGGGGATCAAGTTCATCTCCTACGCGGTCTGGTGGATCCGGCAGGCGATTCTCCAGGCGCTGGCGGAGCAGAGCCGGATCGTCCGCGTTCCGCTGAACCGGGCGGGGGCCCTTCACCGGATCGGCCGCCGGTCCGCGACGCTCCTGCAGGAACTCGGTCGAGAGCCCACGGTGGGCGAGATCGCCGAGGGGCTTGACCTGTCCGAGGACGAGGTGGCCGCCGCGCTTTCGATGTCGCAGGCGCACCTGTCGCTCGACGCCCCGATGACTGCCGGCGAGGACAACCGCCTCCTGGACTACCTGCCGGACCAGTACGCCGAGAACCCCGAGGGCGTGGCCTACGACCAGGCGCTCAAGGCCACGGTCGAGGGTGCCCTTGCGTCGCTCCGGGAGCGGGAGTCGAAGGTGCTGCGCCTCTACTTCGGCCTCGACGACCAGGAGCCCATGACGCTGGAGGAGATCGGCGACCTTCTCGGCATCACCCGCGAAAGGGTCCGCCAGATCAAGGAGAAGGCCCTGGCGCGGCTGCGGCACGCCTCCCGGGCGCGATTCCTGGGCACCTTCCAGGGTTGAGCCCGCTTGGCGGCAGGGCGCAGGGATCGCGAAATCCGCACCCCGTGGCCCGTTGACTTTCGATTCCGTCGATCGTACCATTGAAAGCTCTGTTTCCCAGTGGCTGACCGGAATCGAACCGATGAAGACATACACGCCCAGGACGACCGACATCGATGTGCAGTGGTGGGTCGTCGATGCTGCGGACAAGCCCCTCGGCCGCGTCGCGACCGAGGTCGCGCGCGTCCTTCGCGGCAAGCACAAGCCCATCTTCACGCCGCACCTCGATACCGGGGACCACGTGATCGTGCTCAACGCGTCACAGGTCCGCCTTACCGGGAACAAGGCGGATCAGAAGACCTACTTCCGCCACTCGGGGTACATGGGCGGCGAGCGGCACATCCCCTTCAAGCGGATGATCGCTTCCCACCCGGAGCGGGTCATCGAGCTCGCGGTCAAGGGCATGCTTCCGAAGAACGCCCTCGGTCGGCAGATCCGGTCGAAGCTCCGCGTCTACCCCGGAGCCGAGCACCCGCACGCGGGGCAGCAGCCCCGGTCCCTCGAGATCTGAACGGCGTCCACCCAGCAGGAACGCGCATGACTCAGCAGTCCACCGACCAGTTCCAGGCCGTGGGCCGTCGCAAGACGAGCACGGCCCGCGTCATTCTCCGTCCGGGATCCGGAAAGTGGTCCGTGAACGGCCGCTCCCTGGAGGACTACTTCCCCCGGATGCTCCACAGGAAGCGTGTCGAGGAGGCCCTCAGGGTCACCGAGTCCGAGGGACAGCTGGACGTCGTCGCCCGCGTGCGTGGTGGCGGAATCACCGGCCAGGCCGACGCGATCCGGCTGGCCGTGGCGCGCGCGCTGGTGGGCCGTGACGAGGAATCCCGCCCGGCCATGCGGCGGAGCGGGCTCCTGACCCGCGACCCCCGCAAGGTCGAGCGGAAGAAGCCCGGGCGTCCCAAGGCCCGCAAGCGGTTCCAGTTCAGCAAGCGCTAATCCCCCCAGAGGATCAAGGCATCATGGAGCAGCAGGAGCACACGGAGGTCGGTCTCAACCAGCTTCTCGAGGCCGGTGTCCACTTCGGGCACCAGACCCGCCGCTGGAATCCCAAGATGCGCCGGTTCATCTTCACCGAGCGCAACGGGATCCACATCATCGACCTGCGGAAGACCGTCGATCGCCTGAGGGCGGCCGAGGACGTGATCCGGAAGGTCACGTTGAAGGGAGACCGGGTGCTCTTCGTGTGCACGAAGCCCCAGCTTCGGGCCATCATCGAGGAAGAGGCGGAGCGTTGCGGCGCCTTCCACGTCACCGAGCGGTGGCTCGGCGGGATGCTGACCAACTTCCAGACGATCCGCAAGCAGATCCGGCGGCTGAAGGAGCTCGAGCGGGGCCACGAAGAGAACGCCTTCGAGTTCTACACGAAGAAGGAGCGACTCCTGCTGGAGCGGGAACGCGAGAAGCTCTCGAAGTACTTCTCCGGCGTGAGCGACATGGGTCGCATCCCCGGCGCGCTCTTCGTGGTCGACGCGAAGCGCGAACTGATCGCCGTGAAGGAGGCGAACCGTCTCGGGATCCCGGTCATCGCGATCACCGACACGAACGCCGATCCGGACCGCATCGACTACCCGATTCCCGGGAACGATGATGCGATCCGCTCCGTCGGCCTGATCACCCGTGCCATTGCCGACGCGGTGCTCTCGGCGCGACGCGAGCTTCCGGAAGAGGATCGCCGCCGTGCGGACGAGGCCGAGGCCACGATCTACTCGTCGGAGACCGGCGAGAAGGCGGCGGCCACCCAGGACGAGGCCCGTCGCCGGGTCCGCCGTCGCCGCCGGCCGCGCCCGGAGGTGATCGCCCAGCTCCAGAAGCCCGATGAGGCCGAAACCTCGGAGGCGACCGGGGAGCCCGCGCCCGCAGCGGAGGAGACACCCGCGGCCGCCGCTTCTTCGGAGGAGGGATCCTCCGAGACGGAGGCGTGAGCCGGGCACACGCCCCGCTCCATCCATGAACCGGACCGGGCCCCGCCAAGGGGGCCCGCGATCGGAAGAGGCGGCCCCCGTGGGGGGGCATCCCGGCGACTGCGCGGGGATGTCCTCCGGCGGACCGCCTCTCTCGTTGAAGGGACCACAGGTCGATCCAACCGCCAACCGAACCGCAGAGGCGCGAAGCATCATGAGCGTGAGCGCGAAGGACGTGAAGGAACTCCGGGACCGAACCGGCGCCGGAATGATGGACTGCAAGCGGGCGCTTGAAGAGACGAACGGCGACATCGAGGCCGCGATCGATCTCCTTCGCGCCAAGGGCACGGCGAAGGCCGCGAAGCGGGCCGAGCGCTCGGCGAACGAGGGCACGATCGGGAGCTACGTGCACACCGGCGGCCGCATTGCCGTCATGGTGGAGCTGAACTGCGAAACCGACTTCGTCGCGAACACCGACGAGTTCCAGGCCCTTGCCCGGGACCTCGCCATGCACATCGCCGCTTCGAACCCCCTCGCCGTTTCCGAGGCCGACATCCCGGCCGAGGTGATCGAGCGGGAGCGGGCGGTCTACCTGGAGCAGGTCCGGAACGAGGGCAAGCCGGAGAACATCCAGGAGAAGATCGTCGAGGGGAAGATCCGTAAGTTCTTCGAGGAGTCGACACTCCTGAAGCAGCCCTTCGTGAAGAACCCGGACCAGACCGTCGAGCAGCTCATCGTCGAGGTCTCGGCCAGGACGGGCGAGAAGGTCGAGGTCGCGCGTTTCGTCCGCTACGCGGTGGGCGAGGAGCGCTGAGGCGGCCATGGGTCGACGTTCGGCCCGGGGGGTGTGATCTTCCCTCCGGGCCGGCGTGCTTCCCACCCCTGCCGCCGCCCGTCTTCCAACCCGCCGAGGAACCCAGATGGCCGAGGACGTGAATCCGCCGGGCGCAGCCGCGTCCGGCTCCCCCCGGTACGGCCGCGTGCTGCTCAAGCTGTCCGGCGAGATGCTTGCCGGGGAGCGCGGCTTCGGTATCGATCCGCCGGTGGTCGATCGCCTGACCGACGAGGTCCGCGGCGTGCACGAGATGGGCGTGGCGCTCGGTCTCGTGGTGGGCGGGGGGAACATCGTCCGGGGCGCGATCGCCTCGCAGAAGGGGATGGACCGGGTCTCCGCGGATTACATGGGGATGCTTGCCACCATCATCAACGCCATGGCGCTCCAGGACATGCTGGAGCGCAAAGGCGTGGAGACCCGGGTCATGACCGCGATCCGGATGGAGGAGCTGGCGGAGCCGTACATTCGGCGCCGGGCCATGCGGCACCTCGAAAAGGGGCGCGTGGTCCTGTTCGCGGGGGGCACCGGGAACCCCTATTTTTCGACCGACACGGCCGCCGTGCTCCGCGCCATCGAGATGGAAGCGGACGTCATCATCAAGGCGACGAAGGTCGACGGTGTCTACACGGCCGATCCGGCGAAGGACCCCGACGCGACCTTCCTGCCCACGGTGACCTTCCACGAGGTCGTCACGAAGGAGCTGGGGGTGATGGATGCTCCCGCGGTGTCGCTCTGCCGTGAGAACGGGCTTCCGATCATCGTCCTCGACCTTGGCCAGCCGGGCTCCGTCGCCGCAGCCATCCGCGGAGAGCGGGTCGGGACCCTCGTTTCCTGAAGCCGACCCCTTCCACCGAACCGAATCCCACGACCCTGCATCCCGAGGAGACGATGCCAACCATCGAGAGTGTGCGAAGCCGGATGGACGAGGCGCTCGAGGCCGTCCGGCGCGAGTTCGCGACGGTCCGCACCGGAAAGGCCACCCCGGCGCTTCTGGACACGGTGCGTGTCGATGCCTACGGCTCGAAGATGCAGCTCAACCAGGTGGCAACGGTGAGCACCCCCGAGGCCGCCCTCATCCTCGTCCAACCCTTCGACCGCTCGCTCATCGGAGAGATCGAGAAGGGGATACAGCAGGCGGGGCTCGGCCTCAACCCGGCGAACGACGGGAACGTGATCCGCGTTCCCATCCCGGCCCTCAACGAGGAACGGCGAAGGGAGTACGTGCGGCTCCTGTCCCAGATGGCCGAGGAGGGCCGGGTCTCGATCCGGCACGCCCGCCGCGAGGGGAACGACGAGATCAAGAAGCGCCAGAAGGACGGCGAGATCTCGGAGGACGAAGCGCGCCGCGCCACCGACGAGATCCAGAAGCTGACCGACCGGTACATCGGGCTCGTGGACGAGTCGATGGCCGCGAAGGAAAAGGAAGTGATGACCGTCTGATTCCGGGCTCCACGGCCGGCCCGGCCGGGTCCGGGTCGTGGAGCTGCGCAAAGGTCCTCTCTCCAACCCGACGATCGGATGCCATGACCTCTCGAGATGCACTTCCGCCCTTCCGGAAGGAGGGTGTGCCAGGGCACGTGGCCATCATCATGGATGGAAACGGGCGCTGGGCGGCGGAAAGGGGGCTGCCCCGCCACGAGGGCCACCGGGCGGGGATGGCCGCAGTACGCGAGGCGATCGAGGGGGCGGTGGAGGCGGGGGTCGAGATCCTCACGCTCTTCGCGTTCAGTACGGAGAACTGGTACCGCCCGGAAGAGGAGATCCTCGCGCTCATGACGCTGCTCCGGGTCTACGCGGACCAGGAAAAGGACGAACTCCGGGATCGAGGGATCCGGGTTCGGGTGCTGGGCGACCTCGCGCGCGTGGACGACGCCGTGCGCGAAGCCATCGACGGCATCCAGGAGGCGACGAAGTCCGGTGACCGTCTCCTCGTGAACCTGATGATCTCCTACTCCGGTCGGGCCGAGCTGACCCGCGTGGTGCGGGCGCTGGCTCGGCGGGCTGCGGCGGGTGAACTCGACCCCGAGTCCATCGACGAGGCGACCGTCGAGAACGCGCTCGACACCTGCGGGCTTCCCGACCCCGACCTGCTCGTGCGGACCTCCGGGGAGTACCGCATCTCCAACTTCCTGCTCTGGCAGCTCGCCTACACCGAGCTCCTGACTTCGCCCGTGCTCTGGCCCGACTTCACGAAGCAGGACCTGCTCGATGCGATCCGCGAGTACCACCGCCGCGAACGGCGTTTCGGCCGGGTGGCGGAGTCCTCGAACCGGACGCACGGGTGACGGAGAAGCCGGGGGGCGGGCGGAGTGACCTCTCCACCCGGCTGGCCGTCGCCGCCGTCGGCATCCCGGCCGGCTTCGCGGTGGTATGGGCCGGGGGATGGGTGCTGGCGGCCGTGCTCCTGCTTCTCGCCGTTGGCGGCGCGCGTGAGGTCGTCATGATCGCGGGGGCCCGGGGCGTGGCCCCCTTTGCCTGGATCGCTCTCCCCGCAGCGGGCGCCGTGGTGGTGGCGGCACCACTTTCAGGGGGCGGTGTCGGCGCATGGGCCGGACCGGCACTCGCCACCCTTGTCACGGCCGGGCTCCTCGCCCTCGCCGCGGCGGTCTTCCTTCGTGGACCGGCACGGCACCCCCTCGAAGCGGCGGCGGTCACGCTCCTCGCGCCCGTTTACGTGGGAGTCCCCCTCGCCTTCGGGTGGTTTCTCCGCCATCACCCGGCGGCGGCATGGGAAGCCACCTCGTGGGCCGGAACGGGGCTCCTCCTCCTTCCGATGATCGCCACCTGGCTCGGAGACACCACCGCGTACTTCGGAGGCAGGGCCATGGGGAAGAGGAAGCTTCTTCCCTCGGTGAGCCCCGCGAAGACCATGGAGGGAGGGGCCTGGGGGCTCGTGGGGTCCGTGGTCGGGGCGGTCCTCGTGACGGTGGGACTCTTCCCGCTCCTGGGGGGTGCCGAGCCGCTTTCCCCGCTGGCGGCCGCCTGCCTCGGCCTCGTGGTCGGTGCCGTGGCGCAGGTGGGCGACCTGGCCGAGTCCGCGCTCAAGCGGGAGGCTGGCGTCAAGGACTCCGGGGCCATCCTTCCCGGACACGGGGGCATTCTCGACCGGTTCGACGCCGTCCTCTTCACCCTTCCGCTGACCTGGGCCGTGCTCCCCCTCTTCCTCGGGTGGGGCGCGTGACGGACGGGGGCGTCGACGGCCCGATCCGGGTGGCCATCCTGGGTTCCACGGGTTCGATCGGAGAGAGCACCCTCGCCGTGATCGCTCGGCACCCGGAGCGGTTCCGGGTCGTGGGGCTTTCCGCGCATCGGTCCGTGGCGGCGCTGGCCGCCCAGGCCGAACGATTCGGCGTGGATCGGGTCGTCGTCACGGACCCGACTGTCTTCGCATCGATGGGGAACGCACCCCGCGGCTGGGCCGGTGGCCTCGCGGCCGCACTCGAGCTGGCGGAGGACCCGATCGTGGACGTGGTCGTCAACGCGGTGGTGGGCTTCGCCGGGCTCGAGCCGACGCTCAGGGCCCTCGGCACCGGCAAGCGCGTGGCGCTGGCGAACAAGGAGTCCCTCGTGGCCGGTGGCCCCCTGGTGCTCCGTGCGCTCCGGCGCGGTGGCGGGAAGCTCGTTCCGGTGGATTCGGAGCACTCGGCGATCCTCCAGTGCCTGGAAGGGGCCCCGGAGGCGAGCGTCCAGCGCCTGATCATCACGGCTTCCGGGGGGCCTTTTCGCGGGAAGTCGCCGGAGGAGGTCGCGGAGCTGGGCCCCGGCGAGGCGCTCCGCCACCCGACCTGGTCCATGGGGGCGAAGATCACGATCGATTCCGCGACCCTCGCGAACAAGGCGCTCGAGGTGATCGAGGCCCACGTGCTCTACGGGATCCCCTACGACCGGATCGAGGCCGTGGTGCACCCGCAGTCGATCATCCACTCCTTCGTCGAGTTCGTCGATGGATCCGTGCTGGCCCAGCTGGGGTTTCCTACCATGGAACTCCCGATCCTCTACGCCCTGACCTGGCCCGACCGGCTTCCCGATTCCTCGCTGCGCACCTTCGATCCCCTGGCGGCTTCCCCACTCACCTTCGAGGCCGTCGACCGCGCGACCTTCCCGATGTTCGGGGTGGGGGTCGATGCGGGGAGGGCGGGCGGGGTCGCACCCACCGCCTTCAACGCGGCGAACGAGGTGGCGGTAGGGGCGTTTCTCCGGGAGGAGATTCCCTTCGGCCTGATGGCCGAGGTCGTCGAGGCCGCGGTGGCCGGGGTCGGAGGTCGCGCGCTCGAGGGGCTCGACGACGTGCGGGCCGCTGACGCCGACGCCCGCCGGCTCGCCGAGGAATGGCTGGCCGGCCGCAGGCCCCGGCCCCGTGGCCATGCAGCCCATACATCGTACGAGAGCAAATGACGATTCTGGCAACGATCGTGGTCCTGGGCGTGCTCATCTTCGTGCACGAGCTCGGACACTTCTGGGCCGCCCGGTCGGTGGGCATCCGGGTGGACCGTTTCTCCATCGGGCTCGGGCCCCGGGTCTACGGCTTCCGCAGGGGCGACACCGAGTACGTGATCTCGGCGATCCCCCTTGGCGGGTACGTGAAGATGGCGGGGATGGACGACGAGGTGATGGAGGCCATCGAGGGGGGTGCCGTCCGCGAGGAGGAAGGCGAGGATGGCTCGATCGCCGCAGTGGAAGCGGGCACACCGGAGCCGGTGCCGGCGGTGCCGGTCGATCGGGACCGCTCCGGCGACTACGACTCGAAGCCGGTATGGGCGCGGGCCTGGGTGATCTCGGCCGGCGTCATCATGAACTTCCTCTTCGCCTTCCTCGCCTACACGGCGGTGGCCGCAGGGTGGGGAAGTGCCGAGGTCGACTCGCTCGTCGTCGGCGATGTCCGCACGGAGCACCTTCCGGCCGGTGCGGAGTCACTGGGCAGCCTCCCCCCGGGGGCGGAGATCCGCGCCATCGGCGCTCGGACCCCGGCGCACTGGGGAGAGGTCAGGGATGCGATCCTGGAGCTTCCCGCAGGCCCCGTCGAAGTCCGCTTCGCCCTTCCCGATGGCGGGGATTCGAGCGTCCAGGCCATGCTCCCCGACGATGCCGACGCCCGGCGAAGGCTCTACCTGGCCGTGGAGTACTGGACCGATCCGGTCATCATCGACGTGACGCCGGGAACGCCCGGCGCGCGGGCCGGGTTCTCCCGGGGCGACCGGATCGTCGCCATCGAGGGCGAGCCCGTCGAACGGTGGGGACCCTTCACGCGCGTGGTCCAGGAACGTGCCGAACTGGCCACCACCGTCACGGTGGAGCGTGACGGCCGGCGGGAGACGCTGGAGGTGGTCCCGGAGCGCGTCGAGGCCCGCGACCTGATCACGGGGGAGCTCCGGAGCATCGGGCGGATCGGAATTTCCCACGAGCCGCACGGCATCGCCTGGGCCAGGCTCGGGGCCGTCGAATCGGTGCGCTTCGGCGCTGCCCAGACCTGGGGGCTCACGGTGTTCATCGTGGACTTCCTGGGTCAGCTCGTGACCGGACGCGCGTCGCCCAGGAACCTGGGGAGCATCGTCACCATCGGCGAGGCGTCAGGGCAGGCGGCGGCCGAGGGCCTGCCGGTCTTCCTGTCGTTCATGGCGCTGCTTTCGATCAACCTGGCAATCCTGAACCTGCTCCCGATTCCGGTACTCGACGGCGGCCACCTGGTCTTCCTGACTCTCGAGGCGATCCGGGGTCGCCCCGTGTCGGTGGAGCAGCGCATGCGATGGAGCCAGGTCGGCTTCTTCGTGCTCATCGGGATCATGGTTCTGGCCCTCGGAAACGACTTCATGCGCCTTTTCGGGCTCTGACAACGCCCGGCGTCAGAGAAGGGAGAGCTGGCCCGTCGGTCCGGTGCTGGCCCGGAGCCGCAGCAGATCGAGAAGCTCGGTGGGCGCATCCTGGTCGGCCACGCCAAGCCAGCCGGACCAGGACGCATCCTCGAGCGCCCTCCGCACCACTGCCAGCGCCCGGTCGGGTGCGTTGCACTCGGCCGAGAGGTGGGCCAGGAGCACACCCGAGAGCCCGGGGTGCAGCAGCTCCAGGAGGAACCCGGCGGCGGCGTGGTTCGAGAGATGCCCGTGGGACGACGCGATGCGTGCCTGCACCGAGGGGGGATAGGGGCCGGCCCGAAGGAGCGCCTCGTCGTGGTTCGCCTCGAGCACGAGGAAGTGGCAGCCCGTGAGGGCGTGCCGGATGCCGGCGGTGGGACGCCCCAGGTCGGTGGCCACCCCCACGCGCGTTCCGCACCCCTCCGAGGTCACGGTGACAGCAACCGGGTCCACCGCGTCGTGGACGGTCAGGAAGGGGTCCACCCTGAACGGGCCGATGCGGAAGGCGCGCCCCGGGGTGTACTCGACGAGCGTCTCGGTACCGTTGAAGAGGGCGTCACAGGCCGCTCGCGTGCCCGGGGTCAGGTAGACCGGGGTCCCGTGGCGCCGGGCGAAGACCCCTGCGCCCCGGACGTGGTCGCCGTGCTCGTGGGTCAGGACGATGGCGTCGACCTCGTCGGCCGACACCCCGATCCGTTCGAGGCGCGCCGACAGCTGGCGCCCCGAGAAGCCCGCGTCCACGAGAATGCGCGTGCCTTCGGCCTCGAGATAGGTGGCATTCCCGCGGCTCCCGCTGCCGAGCATGGAGAGCCTCATCCGGCCCTCGTTCCATCACCTGGGCGGGAGGGCTCCCCGGCCCTCCCGCTCCCGGATGCCCCGTGGGTCGCCTGCCAGAGCGCCACCAGCGCCTCGCGCTCCCGGGGCCCGAGGACCTGCTCGCGCCGCGCCATGGCGCGCTCCGCCACCTCCAGGAAGGCATCGAGGCGGTAGACCCCGAGCTCGCTCCCCCCGCCCCACGAAAAGGGCGGGACCCAGCGGGGCGGGAGTGCGCCGCCGCCGAAGAGGTTCGATCCCGCGCCGACCACCGTGCCGGTGTTCAGGAGCGTTCCGATTCCGGTCTTCACGTGGTCGCCGAGGAGGATTCCCACCTTGATCTGTCCGGTATCGACCGTCCGCTGGGCGTCGAGGTGCACCCGCACCGGACCGTAGGTGTTCTTGAGATCGGAATTCGTGGTGAGGGCGCCGAGGTTCACCCAGCGGCCGAGGACGGCGTGCCCCAGGTATCCGTCGTGCGCCTTGTTGCACCAGCCGTTCACGACCGACGCCTCGATCTCTCCGCGCAGCCGGCAGACGGGGCCCGCCGAAAGCGCCGAGAACACGCCACCCAGGAGCCGGGTTCCGGGGCCGATCCAGGCCGGGCCCTCGAGGCGCGTGTGCGAGCGGAGCTCGGCGCCGGCGGCGAGGTGAATCGGCCCCCGGCGGGCATCCAGGACGACGAAGGGGTCCACCACTTCGGCCACGCCGGGCGCGGCGGTGACCGGGTAGGATCCGAGAACCGTCACCCCCGGAGGCAGCGGGTCCAGGGGATGCGCGTCGGATGGAGGGTCGTCGAGAAGGTCCCGGCTGACCTGGTCGGCGTTCCGGGCCATAAGCTCCCAGGGTGATGCGAGGAAGCTGCCGGGAAGTTCGAGGGTCGAGACCGCGTCCCCCGACGGAAGGACCGGGGTTGCGTCGGGGTCCACGCGGGAGGGGAGAATCCAGCCCACGGTGTGCCTGCCAACCGCAAGCCGCACGCCACCGGGGGACGATGGGTCGATGCCGTTCAGCGCCTCGAGACCCAGCGGGCCTTCGGGGATGAACCTTGGATCGATCAGGGCCGGCCGGGCGGCCGATTCGCCCTCCGCAGGTCTGCGCCCTGACGCACCCAGGGCACGCTCCAGGCGCTCCCCCAGCGTGCGCGTGCCGAAGAGGAGGTCGGCGAGCGGACGCGTCTCGCGGAAGGGCGACCAGGCGTCCAGGGCGTCGCCCTGGGCATCGAGGGGGCGGACGACGAGTCTCACGATCCCCCTCCGGCACCCGGGAGATCCCCGGGAAGGTGCCTGAGCAGGGTCTTCCAGTCTGCACTCCGGTCACGGGGCGCCACCACCGTCACGCCCCCGGCGCGGATCACCACCAGGTCGTCCACGCCGAAGAGAATCACGGGACCCTCGTCGCTCCAGACCACGTTTCCGGTGGCTTCGATGGCGACGGTTCGTCCCTCGCTCACGTTCCCCCGGTCGTCCGTGGGTCCCCTTCGTGCCAGCGCCTCCCAGCTTCCGACGTCGTCCCATTCGAAGGTGGCGGCGACGACGCCGACGCGTCCACTGCGCTCCAGCACCGACTCGTCGACCGAGATCGGCGTCACGGCCTCGAAGAAGGCCGCCTCCTCGCCGCGGTCGAGGAGCGCCAGGTGGGGGGCGATCTCGGGGGCGTGGAGGCGGATCTCCTCGAGGAAGCGGGCCACGGGCCAGATGAAGATTCCCGAGTTCCAGAGGAGTCCCTCGGCCAGGTAGCGCTCGGCGGTGGCCCGGTCCGGCTTCTCGACGAACGACCCGACTCGCCGGCAGGGGGTCGACGACCCCGAGGCGACGGGATCTCCGGGGCGGATCCAGCCGAATCCGGTTTCCGGGCGGGTCGGCGGGATCCCGATCGTGAGCAGCAGGTCGGCTTCGGATGCGATGCGGCAGCCGTCGAGGACGAGCTCGGTGAAGGCCTCCAGGGGTTCGATCCGGTGGTCGGCATGAAGCGAGACCATGACCCCCGCGGGGTCGGTCCGGTGGATCCGGTGCGCGGCCCAGGCGAGCACCGGTCCGGTTCCCCTGGCGCGCGGCTCGACCCAGAAGGCGGACTCGGGGAGGGGCGGAAGACCCCTCCGGAGCGCCTCCACGAGCGGGAGGCCGGCAAGCAGGTGAATGCGCCCGTCCTCGGTGAGCCCCCTGGCCCGGTCCAGTGTGTCGGCGATCAGCGGACGCGGGGTGGCAAGCGGCAGGAGCTGCTTCGGGCGGTCGGGCGTGCTCGCGGGCCAGAAGCGCGTGCCGATGCCGCCGGCCAGGATCACCACGTGCGGGGCACCCGCCTCCGCGGACCCCGGTTCAGCGTTGGGCAAGGATCTGGTCCACGCGGTTCAGGAATTTCTTGGGCGAGAACGGCTTCGTGATGAAGTCCGCCGCGCCCAGGCGGAAGGCCTCCTCCCGGTCGGCGTCCTGCCCCTTGGCGGTGAGGATCACCACCGGGGTGTCGCGGCGGTGCGGAAGGCTTCGGAGCTCGGCGAGGAGCTCGAGACCGGTGGCGCCGGGCATCATGATGTCCATCAGGACGAGATCGAAGGGATCCCGGCCCAGGAGCCGCTCCCGGGCCTGGTCCCCGTCGAAGGCGACGTCGACCCGGAAACCCGACTCCTCGAGGAGGGTGACCAGGATCCGGCGAATGTGGGGCTCGTCCTCAGCCACGAGGAGTCGGAGCGAACCGGCGGGACGGAGACCTTCGGCATCGGCCATGGACAACTCCACGAGGGGGGTGCGGAACGCGGCCGGACGGCGGGCGGGAACCTATCTGGAGGGGGGTGTAAAGTCAAGAAATCCGGGGTGTTTCGGGGTTGACACCCGAGGCCGGTCCCGGGTAGCCTTCAGGGTTCGAAGAACGATGCGCTCAGGCTCCACGAACGGCCCACGATGACCCCGCGACACCGGCCCCCGAAGACGCGCCCCGGCGCGTTCCCGCGACCCCTCCCGACCCGGGCGGGGACGCTGCTCGCCGCGCTCGTTCTTCTCGGAACGGCCGCCTGCGGCGACGATCCCTTCGCCTTCCGCTGGACCGAGAACCCGCGTGAGGCGCTCCTCTACTCCCTGGACCGCGATGAACGGAATCGCCCCTCGGCCTTCGGCATGCTGCAGGGCGACCGGGTCATTCTCGAGAGCGCGGCGGCGGCCGGTCGCTGGGACTTCGCCGTGGACCGGAGGGGCGGCCAGGTGGTGCTCGTTCCGCCTCGGGCCATGGGCGTCCAGTCGCGCGCCGGGATCTTCGAGGTCCCGAACGCCCGCTACGACGAGGTGCGCGAAGCCCCCGCCGATACCGCGCTCTACGTGACCCGCGAGCCCGTGCCGGTGCGCATGGGTTCGATCTACGTGATCCGGACGCGGCAGCAGTCCGGCGTGTTCGGAGAGCTCTGCGTCTACTACGGCAAGGTCCAGCCCCTCGAGATCGATGCGGTGAACGGCACCCTCCTCTTCCGCTTCGACACGAGCCCGGACTGCAACAACCCGGCCCTCGTCCCGCCCGGGAGCTGAGCCCTTGCTCGACCTGAAGGCGATCCGGAGCGAACCGGACCGGATCCGGGCCGCCCTCGCACGACGTGGGGAGCCGGCGCTGGCCCAGGTGGTGGACCGCGTACTCGCGATCGACGAGGCGCGGCGGGAGGCCATTACCGAGTCCGACGCGCTCAAGGCCGAGCGGAACGAGGTGTCGAAGGAGGTGGGGCGCATCAAGCGCGAAGGGGGCGATGCCGAAGCCCTCATCGTCCGGATGCGCGACGTGGGTGCCCGGATCGCGGAGCTCGACGGGGTCGTGACCGCGTCCGACGCCTCGATCGGTGAACTTCTCCTGTCGACCCCGAACCTTCCGCACCCGGACGTGCCCGAAGGCGACGAGGCGTCGAACCAGCTTCTCCGGAGCTGGGGCGAGCCCGTGACCCATTCCTTCCCGGCCCGCCCCCACTGGGAGATCGGCGCCTCGCTGGGCCTTCTCGATCTGCCCAGGGGCGCCAAGATCTCGGGCTCGGGGTTCCCGCTCCTGACCGGGAAGGGCGCGCGCCTCCAGCGTGTCCTGATTGACTGGATGCTCGACCTGCACGTCGAGGAGCACGGGTACCGGGAGCTTCGCGTGCCCTACCTGGTGACGCGGGAGACGCTGACCGGAACCGGCCAGCTTCCGAAGTTCGAAGAGGAGTCGTACCATGCGGAGCGGGATGACCTCTGGCTGATCCCCACGGCCGAGGTGCCGGTCACGAACCTGCACCGCGACGAGCTCCTGGGTCCCGCCGAGCTTCCGGTCCGGTATACCGCGTACTCGCCCTGTTTCCGGCGCGAGGCCGGCGCCGCGGGGAAGGACACCCGGGGGCTCCTGCGCGTTCACCAGTTCGACAAGGTCGAGCTCGTGCGCTACGAGCGTCCCGAGCGCTCCGTCGAGGCCCTCGAGGAACTCACCGCCGAGGCCGAGCAGGTCCTGCAGCGACTGGGGCTCGCCTACCGCGTCGTCCGCCTCGCCGCAGGCGACCTGGGCTTCTCGGCGACGATGACCTACGACATCGAGGTCTGGGCGCCCGGGGTCGAGCGGTGGCTCGAGGTCTCGTCGTGCTCCACCTTCGGGGACTTCCAGGCACGACGGGCGAACCTGCGGTTCAGGCCGGCGCCCGGCGAGAAACCTGCCTTCGTCCACACGCTGAACGGATCGGCGCTCGCCCTTCCCCGCCTGGTCGTGGCTCTCCTCGAGACCTTCCAGCAGGAAGATGGCACCGTGCGCGTTCCCGAGGTGCTCCGGCCCCGCATGGGGCTCGACCTGCTCGAGCCCTGACCCATGCCGGGCCATCCGGTCCTGCCGCGGTCCGGCCGCAACCGGGGGGGCGGACCGCCTGATCCCCCGGATTTCCTGACCCTGCCATGATCCGGCCGCGCTGGTCCCTGGTCCTGGCCATCGCCTTCCTGGGGATTCTCGGCTGGTACCTGGTCTATACCGAGCAGATCGTCCGGACCTTCCGTTCCGAGGTCACGACGCTGACCCGGATGTTCGCCGAGGTGCAGGGGGGGCTCGCCGATCCGGACCCCGCGGGATCCAACGTGGCCCTCGTCCGGCTCCAGGACATCATCCTGGAATCGGGCGTCCCCCTCGTCTGGTCGAGCGAGGGCGACACGATCCTGTCGGCGGTGAACCTCCCCTTCGATGCCGACCTGTCGACGCCGGAAGGCCAGGCACGGATCCAGGGCTGGATGCGACGCATCGAGACGCGCAACCCACCCGTGGTCTCGCCGGCCCTGGGGCGAATCCACTACGGGGACCCACCGGAGCTCGTCCGGCTGCGCTGGATCCCCTGGCTCCAGGTGGTGGGGCTCTTCATCACCTTCCTGGTGGGGGTGGTCGTGGTCAGGGCCCAGCGCCGCGCGGAGGCGGACCGGGCCTGGACCGCCATGGCCCGCGAACTGGCGCACCAGCTGGGCACCCCGATCTCGTCGCTCCAGGGATGGCTCGAGCTGCTGGGGCTCCCCCCGGAGGAGCGGCCGGGAGAACTCGACGCGGGGGCGGTGGCCCGGGAGATCGGCGAGGACGTGGACCGCCTGGAGCGGGTAAGCCGGCGCTTCGAGCTGATCGGGCGCGAGACCCGGCTCGCTCCGATCCGACTCGACGACGTGGTTCGGCCGGTGGACCGCTACATCCGGGCGCGGATGCCGCGACTGGGGCCCGGCGTGGCCCTCGATGTCGAACTCGCCGACGGCCTTCCGATGGTGAAGGGGAACGACGTGCTCCTGGCATGGGCGCTCGAGAACATCGTCAAGAACGCCCTCGACGCCCTGGCGGGGCAGGGTGGGAGGATCACGATCCGGGGGTTCCCACGGGAGCCCGATTGGGTGACTCTAGAGATCGAGGACACGGGTCCCGGCATCGATCCGGCGATCCGCGACCGGATCTTCGAGCCGGGCGCCACGACGAAGTCGAGCGGCTGGGGCGTCGGGCTCTCGCTCTCGCAGCGGATCGTGGAGCGGATCCATCGCGGCAGCCTGCGGGTGGCCCGCACCGGCCCCGACGGAACGGTCTTCGAGCTTCGCCTGCCCGCCGCGACGACGAAGCCCGCGCGGGGGTGATGCGGGCCATGGGGCCACCCGTGCGCACAGTCCGCCCCTTCGCATCCCCCATCTCCACCCCGAACCCCCGAAACGGGTGAACCTCTTCGACGCCTCCATCGATGCCGCCATCGCCCGCGAGAGCGAATCCCTGAACCCCGAGCAGCGGGCCGCGGTCGAGCACCTCGAGGGTCCGATCCTGGTGCTGGCCGGGGCGGGTTCGGGGAAGACCCGCGTGCTGACGGTGCGGATCGCGAAGCTCGTGGCGGAGCACGGGGTGCCGGCGGACCGGATTCTCGCGGTGACCTTCACGAACAAGGCCGCGGGCGAGATGCGCGAACGGGTCAGGCGCTTCCTGGGGCGGGACCCGCAGGGGATGTGGATGGGGACCTTCCACTCGCTCGGCGCCCGCTTCCTGCGCCGGCATGCCGAACTCCTCGGCTGGGACTCGACCTTCACGATCTTCGATGCCGAGGAGAGCCTCCGCGAGATCAAGCGGATCATGGATGCGGAGCAGCTCGACCCGAAGCGCTGGAAACCCCAGGCGATCCGCGCCGCCCTCTCCGACGCGAAGAACCGCCTGGAGGGCCCCGAGGCCTTCGTCGCGCAGCACGCGGAGGGGTTCGACTTCTTCCTTCGGAACGTGGCGAAGGTCTACCCCGCCTACCAGGCGTCGCTCCGGGAGCAGAACGCCTTCGACTTCGACGACCTGCTGGTAAAGCCGGTGGAGCTCCTCGAGAACCACCCGCAGGTGCTCGATCGGTACCGGGAGCGATTTGCCTTCGTGCTCGTGGACGAGTACCAGGACACGAACCACGCCCAGTTCAGGCTCCTGGAGCTGCTTGCGGCGAAGCACCGGAACATCATGGTGGTGGGAGATGACGACCAGTCAATTTACCGATGGCGCGGCGCCGATATCCGGAACATCCTGGGCTTCGAGGAGACCTACCCCGGTGCCGCGGTGATCCGGCTGGAGCGGAACTACCGGTCCACCGGGAACATCCTGGCGGCGGCGAACGAGGTGATCCGCCGGAACCTGCAGCGGAAGGAGAAGACGCTCAGGACCGAGCGGGAGGCGGGTGTGCGCCTCGTCCTGGTCGAGACGGCCGACGAGCGCGACGAAGCGGGGTGGATCGTCGAGGAGATCGAGGCCCGGCGGAGCGAGGACGCCTCGGTGGCCTACCGGGAGTTCGCGATCCTCTACCGGACGAACGCGCAGTCCCGGGCCCTCGAGGACGCCTTCCGGCGGCGCGGAGTGCCGTACCAGATCGTCGGGGGCGTGCGTTTCTACGAGCGAAGGGAAATCCAGGATCTCCTGGCCTACCTGCGGCTCATCTCGAACCCCCGCGACGCGGCGGCCTTCCAGCGGGTCGTGAACGTGCCGAAGCGGGGCATCGGGGGCACCTCGCAGCAGCGCTTCCTGGCCTGGGCAGCCGAGTCCGCCCTGTCGCCCCTCGAGGCGGTGGAGCGGGCCGACGAGGTCCCGCAGCTGCCCGCGGCCGCGCGCAAGTCGCTCGGGGCCTTCGGCGAGCTGATCCGCGGGTTCTCGGTACGTGCGACGCAGGTTTCCGTCGGGACGCTCCTCGAGGAACTGATCGAGGAGCTGGACCTCCTGACCCACCTGCGGAACGAGGGCCCCGAGGGGGAGGACCGGGCCGAGAACGTGAAGGAGCTCGTGGCGGGGGCCCTCGACTTCGATGCCGAGCTCGAGGAGGAGTGGGACGACGAGACGCCGCCCGACACCTTCACCGAGCTCGATCTCTTCCTGCAGCGCGTGGCGCTGATCACCGACCTCGACCGGACCGACGAGGATGCCGACGCGGTGACCTTCATGACGCTGCACAACGCGAAGGGCCTCGAGTTTCCCACCGTCTTCCTGGCGGGGCTCGAGGACGGGCTCTTCCCGCTGGGGCGCGCGTACGACGACCCTGCTGACCTCGAGGAGGAGCGGAGGCTCTTCTACGTGGGCATCACCCGGGCCGAGGATCGGCTCCTGATGAGCTGGGCCCGGGAGCGGCGGAGGGCCGGGGACTTCATGATGGGGACGCTTTCCTCCTTCGTCTCGGACATCCCCGACGAGCTCCTGGAGGTGCGCCGATCACCTCGCCTCGAGCGCGAGGCGCTCGAGTTCGATCCCCGCGCCGGGGGGGGGCGCCTCGGGTTCGGCGGGGGCTCCGCGGGGCGGCGTGAACAGGACGATGGACACGCCCGCGCCTCGGCCAGGCGTGCTGCCGAGCTCGACCGGGACTTCGAAGCGGGTCTGAACCAGGACGCGCCCCGCATGGTCCCGGGGGAGCGGGTCCAGCATGCCACCTTCGGGTCGGGGACGGTGGTCGGGGTGTCCGGGTTCGGACGGGACCTCAAGGTGACCGTGAACTTCGACGACGCCGGCGAAAAGCGGCTCCTCGCCCGGTACGCAAAGCTGGAGCGGGAGTTCTGACATCGATGGAGAGCGCGATCGAGCCTGGGTCCGGAGGGGCGATGCGGGGAAACGGGACGCTCCAGGTGGGGCTCAACGCCGTGATCGTGGCCGTCTCCGACGAGCGACCCAGGGTGCTGACGCTGCGAGGTCGTGATCCGAACGATCCCGGCGCGCACAAGGTGGACCTCCTGCCCTGGGGACCCCTTGATCTGGCCGGAGACCGCACGCTGGAGCTGACGCTTCGCGGGTGGGTGCGGGCGCTCACCGGGCTCGAGCTGGGCTACGTGGAGCAGCTCTATACCTTCGGTGACCGTGGGCGCATGGGCGTCGGCGGGGAACGCCCGCATCCCGAGGCCCGGGTGCTCTCGGTGGCCTACCTGGCGCTGGTGCGCGAGGGCGCCCTGCCCGAGGGGACGGACGCGACCTGGGAGGAGATCTATGCCTACCTGCCGTGGGAGGATGGTCGGGGCGGGCGACCCGAGGTCCTGGACGGGGCGCTCGTCTCCCGGCTCGAGGCCTGGATCCGCCG
Organism: Gemmatimonadales bacterium; assembly: GCA_050485725.1. GTDB lineage: Bacteria > Gemmatimonadota > Gemmatimonadetes > Longimicrobiales > Gaopeijiaceae > SKNW01. The sequence continues at coordinate 30,117 of JBJHBX010000005.1, forward strand.
GGCGCCCTCGGCCCGTGAGCGGGAGGAGCGCAGGGACCGGGTGGCGGTGGGGTTCGGGCTCTTCGGGTCGGACTGGGACGGAGACCGGGCGCTCGAACGATACGAACTCCTCTACGGTGCCGGGCTTGTCCCCGAGGCCAAGCGGGACCGCGGGCTCGCCGGGGAGACCCTCCCGGGACGGGCCATGGGGGCCGACCACCGGAGGATGCTGGCCACCGCCCTCGGTCGAATCCGCGGCAAGATCCGCTACCGCCCGGTGGTCTTCGAGCTTCTTCCCCCGAGGTTCACCCTTCTCCAGCTCCAGCGGCTGGTCGAGGCGCTCTCCGGCGTGGAGCTCCACAAGCAGAACTTTCGCCGCCTTGTCGAGCGTGGGGGGCTCGTCGAGGGCACGGGCGAGGTCGAATCCCGGACCGGGGGCCGGCCGGCGGAGCTCTTCCGCTTTCGCCGCGAGGTGCTCCGGGAGCGGCGGGCGCCGGGGGTGGGGCTTCCGGGGGCCTGACGGGTGACACTTCCGTTACCGGGTCCTTTGCCTTAGGATATTCCATCGGCGGATCGGCGCCGAACTTTTTTCACCTGGGATATGCTCAAAGTGAGTATAAGTGAGGGCGCGATGGCCACGGCCACCCTGGAAGCGCTGACGAGAGCACGCTACGAGAAGGTCCGGGACGTGATCCCCGAGGCCGAGTGGGCGATCCACGCCCCCCTCGTGGCGCGGATCCACGAGCTCAAGCGGGAGCGGAACGCGGTCATCCTGGCCCACAACTACCAGACGCCCGAGATCTTCCACGGCGTGGCCGACGTGGTGGGGGATTCGCTGGCGCTGGCCCGGGAGGGCGCCCGGGTCGAGGCCGACGTCATCGTGCTCGCCGGCGTCCACTTCATGGCGGAGACGGCGAAGATCCTGAGCCCGGAAAAGACGGTGCTGATCCCGGACCTCAGGGCCGGGTGCTCGCTGGCGGAGTCGATCACCGGGGCGGACGTGCGCGAGCTCAAGCGTCGGCACCCGGGCGTGCCGGTGGTGACCTACGTGAACACCTCTGCCGAGGTGAAGGCCGAAAGCGACATCTGCTGCACCTCGTCGAACGCGGTGGAGGTGGTGGAGTCGCTGGGGACCGATCGGGTCATCTGCCTGCCGGATCAGTACCTGGCCAAGTGGGTCGCGACCCGGACCGACGTGAAGGTGATCTGGTGGAACGGCGCCTGCGAGGTGCACGAGCGGTTCACCGGAGAGGAGATCCGGCGCTACCGCGAGAGCTTCCCGGATGCCGTGATCCTGGCCCACCCGGAGTGTCCGGGCGATGTCCTCGACGAGGCGGACTTCGTCGGGTCGACGGCGGGAATGACGAGGTGGGTCCGGGAACACCAGCCGCGACAGGTGGTCATGGTCACCGAGTGTTCGATGAGCGACAACCTGGCCGCCGAGAACCCCGACATCGATTTCGTTCGTCCCTGCAACCTCTGTCCGCACATGAAGCGCATCACCCTCGAGGGGATCGTGCGTTCGCTCGAGACGATGGAGCATCGGGTCGAGGTGGACCCGGACATCGCGGTGCGGGCGCGGCGCGCGGTGGAGCGGATGCTGGCGGTGGGGCGGGGAAGCGGGGGTTGATCCGCCCGGCCGGGGTAACCGACCGCCGCCCCGAGGGGTGGAGCGAAGCAGACCTCGTGATCGTGGGCTCCGGGGTCGCCGGGCTCGCCGCCGCCCTGGCCGCCTCGACCGAGGGGGACCGGGGGAAGGGGCCGGTGCCGGCGCGGGAGCTCCGGATCGTCCTCGTCACCCCCGGACGCCTGGGCCTGGACGGGGCCTCCGCGCTTGCACAGGGCGGAATCGCCGCAGCCATGGACTCAACGGATTCCCCGGCCCTCCACGCCCTCGACACGAACCGGGCGGGTGCCGGGCTCACGGTGCGGGAACGGGTCCACCTGCTGGCCGCCGATGGGCCGGCCCGCATCCGCGAGCTGGAACGCCTGGGTGCCCGGTTCGACCGCGACCCGGAGGGCGGACTGGCACTGGGGCTCGAGGGTGCCCACTCCCGCCGCCGGATCGTCCATGCCCTGGGCGACCGCACCGGGTGGGAAGTGACCCGGGTCCTGGCCGAGGCGGTCCTCCGCAGGCCGGGGGTCCGGATCCTCGAGGGGTGGACGGCCACGGATCTCCTGCTCGACGAGGCCGGGGCGTGGCTCGCTTCCGAACCCGGTTTCGGGCCCGCGTTCCATGCCGGCACGCACCCTCCCGCCGCGTGGTCCTCGGGAAGGCGCGGCGTGATCGGTGTCGCGGGCCGCGACGGGGATGGCCGGAGGCACGACGTGAGGGCCCCCGTGGTCCTCCTGGCGACCGGTGGCGCCGGGCGGCTCTTCCTGCGTTCGACGGCATCTCCCTACGCGATGGGAGACGGGCTGGCGATGGCGGCCCGGGCAGGGGCCCTTCTCGATGGAATGGAGTTCGTCCAGTTCCATCCCACCGCCCTCCGGGTGGCGGCGGACCC
>JBJHBX010000006.1:0-30209 GCA_050485725.1 Gemmatimonadales bacterium
CGGTGGCACTGCGCCGCTCCGCACTCCCGGTCGAGACGCTCCTCGGCATGCCCCTGGGCGTGGGGCGCGAGGTGATGCTCCCCAGGCCTCCTTCAGACGAGGAGTGGGCCAACCTCGTTTCCGACCTCCGCCGTACTTTCCGCGCACAGGGGCGCGAGCAATCATCCGGTGACGCACGCCAGTGGTCGAACGGAAACCTCGTGGTCGCCGTCGAGCCGACGCGTGAGGGTCACCGCCTCCGGCTCGGTACCCGGAAGGGCGATGCCGCCGGGATCAACGTGTTCGGAGTCGGGGCAATGAGCCTGGGGGCCGTCATCGGCCTTGGCATGCTTCTGACCGGAGAACCTGCGGCGCAGCTCCTCGGTCCCGCCGTGCTGATGATGGGTGGAGGCGGGGCGCTCTCGGTCAACGCGGCCCGGCTTCGGCGCTGGGCCGCCGTCCGGCAGGAACAGATGGAGGAGATCGCCAGTAGGACCCTCCGGATGCTGGGGCGCGGGACGCCCTGACCCGCCACCCGGGAGCCTGCCGGCTCCCCGAGCCGATGGGAGGTCTCATGAGGCGATCCAGCCCCTCAACCCAGCTCGTTCTCGTGGCGCTGGCGCTGGCGGCCCTCGGGACCGGTCCGCTCTCCGCCCAGACCGTGACCGGAACGATCGTCGACGGCGAGACGGGTACCCCGATCGCCACGGCCTACCTGGCGCTGATCAGGTCAGACGGGACGGCGCTGGCACAGGCCCTGAGCGATGGCCAGGGCCGGTTCACGCTGCGGGCACCCGGCCCCGGATCCTTCACCCTGCGAGCCGAACGGATCGGGCTTGCCCCGGTGGTGCACGGCCCCTTCGATCTCGTCGAGGGCGAGACCGTGCGACTGGAGCTCCGCGCTGCCACGCAGGCCATCTCCCTCGCGGGCGTGGAGGTCGAGGCGAGGCGCCAGTGCGTCCTCGACCCCGAGGAGGCCGGCACCCTCGGCACGGTCTGGGAGCAGGCCCGCCTTGCCCTCCAGGTGGAGGCCCTGGGCCGGGCCGAGGGGATCTTCCGGTACCGGCTCGAGGACCACGTGCGCGAGCTCGCTCCCGACGGCAGGCGCGTGACCGCGGAACAGGTGCGAACGCGAAGCGGATATCGCTCGGCCACGTACGTGAGCGCCCCGGTCGACGAACTCATGGAGGAGGGGTGGGTCCGCGAAGACCCCGTGACCCGTGAGTGGGTCTTCTACGCGCCTGACGCCGAAGTCCTCCTTTCCGATCGGTTCCGCGATGCGCACTGCTTCAACCTGGCCGCGCACCCGGAGGACCCGGCGCTCCTGGGCCTCACCTTCGAGCCGGTGAGCAGCGCGAGGGACCGGGGGCTTTCCGGTACCCTGTGGATGGACCGGGCCTCGGCCGAGCTTCGTTCCCTGACCTTTCGCTACCCGGGGCTGCCCGGGGGTGTCGATGCCGGTCTGGCCCTTCCCCGCCAGGCCATGGGCGGAGAGGTGGAGTTCCTGGCGCTTCCGAACGGCGCCTTCGTCGTGAGAAGCTGGCACATCCGCATGCCCCGCATCGACGAGACCACCGTCCGGATCATGGGGCGGGCGGAACCCAGACGGGTGCTGGCCGGCGTGATCGAGGAGGGGGGCGAGGCGCTGGAGATCCGCCGTGTCGGCGGGGAAGTGCTCTTCGCCTCGGACCGCCCCTATGCGATTCCAACCACGGTGGCCACGGCCTCGGCCGAAGAGGTCGAGCGGGCACGAGTCGAGGCGCTCTGCCTGGACCCGCAGGCCCCCGGCCGGGCTGAGGGGGCTCAGCGCTTCCAGCACATCGACCCGGGTGTCGTGGAAGGCTCCGTGCGGGAGGGTCTCACGAGCGATCCTCGCCCCGCAGCGGGGCGGACGATCGCGCTCGTGGAAGATGTCTTCACGATGGGCGGTGGGTGGATCCAGCATGCGGCCTGGGCGGTCGAGACCGAGACCGACGCGGCAGGATCCTACAACCTCTGCGCCGGGCCCTTCCTCGGATGGGGCGGGCCCCCGAGCTCGCGGAACTTCCGCCTCGAGGTCAGGGATGGCGGTGGACTCGGGGTCTACGCGGCCCGCGTCGATCCGGCGCCATGGCGCGTGGTGGTGCACGACCTGGTGATCCCGGACCGGTGACCTGTCCGCGGCGGCTCAGTCACCGCCGCGGCGGAGGGGTTCTGGGCGACGCAGCAGGTGAGCAGGGCCAGCGGGGCTGCGCCGTTCGCGAGCCGCCGTCGCATCAGAACCTCACGCCGAGCATCAACTGGGGAACGAAGATGGGCGACTCGATGTCCTCGTCGAACCCGGGCGGGCGGTTGGTGCGAAAGATCCCGAAGCCTACCCCGGGCGCCGGCTGCAGGTAGATGCGGGGCGTCAGGTTGATCGTGTACCCGATCTTGGGCTCGGCCCAGAGCTCCCACCCCCGGTACCTCCGGTCGGTCTCGCTCGAGTACCAGGGCCCCCATGCGGGCCAGAGTTCGAGCTCCAGGTGGAGTCCGCGCCAAAGGTAGTGACGGTAGCCCACGAGGAGGGTGTAGGTCTCCGCCGTGATGGTCCCGCTGGTCCAGTTCTGGAACGCGCCCCCGAAGAAGACCTCGTTCCCCGCATCGGTTCTCCGGTTGACGTGAACGGGGAAGATCCGGACAATGGGATAGGTCATGCTCGTCCCCACGCTCCAGCGGGGGTCATCGTCGGTCGTGGGTACTGCGGTCGTCTGCGCCTTCATCCCCTCGGCTCCCGCGAGGAGGACGAGGAAGAGGAGGAACGGGATCGGGCGTGACATGGGTCGGCTCCGTGTCCGCGGGCGAATCGGTGTCGCTGGTCGGCAGGGGCGACGGTCCCGGAAGCGCGACCCGTGATCACCCCCTGGTGCTCCAACGGGACATCCTGACCACTTCGATGGGTCAGGCCTACCGTGTCGGGAACACGATCCGTGCCAACGGCGGACGGGGCCCACAAGTCCCTGATGCGTCATAGGGATACGGAGTCGGGTGGGGTGCGCTCCGCCGGATTCTCTTCGGGACGCTCCGCCTCGCCGGGGTGCCGTTACGTCACAAGGACGCTCGCTCCACGGTCCGGGTCATGGAAACCCGGGACGCTCGTCGGCGCCCACGATCCGTCGGAATCGGGCCAGATCATCGGTGACCGGGACCGACCGGAGGTTCCAACGGTGTGACGGCTGGTTCCACGGTCCTCCCGGGTACCCGCGAGCGGCCCGGTATCCCCCTTCCTCTGCCGCGGCCGCCAGGCCCTCGCTCCATTCGCCGAAGGGGTAGGCGAAGAAGTGCACATCCACCCCGAGCCGCTCCTGGAGCAGGGTACGGCTTCCCCCGACCTCCCGACGAAGCTCCGCCGGATCGGTGATCCGCCCCAGCCAGGGGTGGGTGCGGGAGTGGGATCCGATGGTCATCCCGGCCTCCACCAGGTGGCCTAGCTGTTCCCAGTCCATGAACCGGGCATCCCGACCCATGGGGTTCGTGAAGACGAAGAAGGTTGCCGTATAGCCGAACCGGACCAGAATCGGAAAGGCATTCAGGTACTGGTTCACCCATCCGTCGTCGAAGGTCAGGACGACGCTGCGCGGGGGAAGCGGCTCGCCATCCACGAGAGCAGCGACGAGGCGGGCGAGAGGCACCACCGTGATCCCGGCATCTCGGAGGATTTCCATCTGATCCTCGAACCGATCCGGCGAGACCCGGAGCGAGCGCTGCATGTCGGACTCCCCGGGGGTATGCGGGCCCACCGAGTGGTAGACGAGGATGGGAACGCGCAGGGAGTCCGGCGCCGTCCACCCGTGGGACCCCATTGGTGGCCGGGGGTCTCCGGCGTCCGGGAGAAGGGACATGGACTGAGCCGCCGGAGGGCCGGCCAGTGGGGGGCCAGCAAGATCGAGAGCAGGGCGGGAAGAGTTGCGAAGACGATCGCGACCCCTGTGTTCATGGAGGTTCTCCTTCGATTCGTGTACGGTAGCCTCGTGCTTCCCGGGCCTGCTTCACGAGCCGCGGTCCCCCGCCAACCCAGCGAAGGATCATCGCGCAAATGCCGATTCCACCGGCAGACCCCACGTCTCCTGTTGCCGATGCGAGCGCCAGGTCGAACCGATCCCGGGTCCGCTGGATTGCCCTGCTCCTCTTCGGCGGGGTCGCGATCCACCTGCTTCTTCCCCTCGTCGGCCCCCTCGAGCACGCGGTGGAGGTCGCCACGACCCTCCCGGTGGCGCTGGTCCTGGCCGCAGCCGTCGCCCAGCTCTCGAGCTACGTGGGGAGTGGACTGCAGCTTCGCTGGACCTGTTCCCTGTCAGGCCCCCCGATCCCCCTCCGCACCGGTATCGGTGTCACCCTCGCCGCCTCCTCCGCGAGCCTCCTGGGGGGCGGCCCCATGGGCTTTGCCGCGGCGAGCGCGCGCTGGCTTCGAGGAAGGGGCCTCGGCTCCGAGGCGTCGCTCCTCGGCGGATGGCTTCCGCAGGGCCTGAACCTCGTGGTCCAGGCCGGGTTGGGCGGGCTCGGGATTCTCCTCCTGGTCTTCGTGGCCCATGCGCTTCCCACGGTGCTGCTGGTTCCGCTCTTCTCCGCCAGTTTCATGCTCCTGGCAGGGATCGCCCTCGGGAGATGGTTCTGGACCCACCCCGATTCGGCCCGACGCCTCTTCCATGCGATCGCCCGGTTCCGGACACGGCTTCGGCTTCCACCCCGGAACCCGCGCTGGGCCGAAGACCAGGCAGTGGTCCTGAGCGCTGCCATGAACGCGCTGGGCGGCGGACGTTGGCGGCGCCCCCTCCTCGGTGCCGCGATCACCGTGGCCGGAGACCTGGCGACCCTCTACCTGCTCTTCCTCGCGGCAGGGGTCCATCCGTCCCCCGGGATCCTGATCGCCGGATGGGCCGTGCCCCTCCTCGCTGGTCGACTGACCTTCCTTCCCGGCGGGATCGGGATCGTCGAGGGAGGGATGACCGGACTCTACGCTGCGCTCGGGCTTCCCACGGAGGCGATCGTCGTCGTGGTGCTCCTCTACCGCGCGTTTTCGTTCTGGATCCCGTCGCTCCTGGGAGCACCGCTCGCCTTCGTGTTCGAGCGGAGGGCCAGGCGGTCCACCCAGCCGTAGAAGCGGCGCTTGACCACCTCGGACACGATCGCGTACGCCGCCGCGATCCCGAGGAGGGTCAGGAGGAGGGCCGGGGGGAGGGGAACGAACTGGAAGAGCTGGCCCGGCGGCACGAAGGGCAAGACGAGGATCACGGCCCCCGTGGCGAGGGCCGCCACCACCAGGCCGGTGGCGGGGCGGCTCAGGTGGAGGGGGCCGCGGGTACGGGCCACGAAGAGGATCACGAGCTCGGTGAGCATCGAGAGGACGAACCACCCGGTCCGGAAGAGTTCCGCGCCTGCGCTGAACACCCAGAGGAGGATGCCGAAGGTCAGGAAGTCGAAGGCGCTGCTCACGAGCCCGAACACGATCATGAACCGCTTGATCGGTTCGATCTCCCAGCGGCGGGGGCGCTCCACCCAGGATTCGTCGACCCGGTCCCCGGCAATGGCCAGGGCCGGCACATCCGAAAGGAAATTCGTCAGGAGGATCTGGGTGGCCAGGAGGGGGAGGAACGGGAGGAAGAGGGACGCCGCCGCCATGCTCACCATGTTCCCGAAGTTCGCACTGGTGGTGATGTGGATGTACTTGAGGGTGTTCGCGAAGATCTGTCGCCCCGACCGGATCCCCCGCCGGAGGACCTCCAGGTCCTGCCTCAGGAGAACGAGGTCCGCCGACTCCCGGGCCACATCCACCGCCCCCTCCACCGAGATCCCCACATCGGCGGCATAGAGGGCCGGGGCGTCGTTGATCCCGTCGCCCATGAAGCCGACCACGTGCCCGTTCCTCTGCAGGGCCCGGATGATGCGCTCCTTCTGGTTGGGATCCACCTCGGCAAACACCCGGGTCTCGGGGGCAAGGCGCCAGAGGGCCTCGTCCCGGAGGGCGTCGAGTTCTCCGCCGGTGAGCATGGAAGCGCCGTCCAGCCCCACCTGGGCCGCCACGTGCCGCGCCGCGAACCGGTTGTCGCCGGTGATCATGCAGACCTGGACGCCCATCTCCCGGAGCCCTCCGAGGACCTCCCCGATCCTCTCCTTGGGGCGATCCTGGAAGAGGAGGAAACCCTCGAACACCATCTCGGCTTCGGTCTCCCTTCCGAACACGGATCGGAGGGGGAGGTCCCGCGTCGCCACCCCCAGGACCCGGAATCCCTCTCCGCTCCAGGCCTCGAGCCGGCCCAGGAGCCGGGTCCGGACCGCGGGGCCCAGCGGCGCGACCGCTCCCAGCGGGGTGCGCACCCCGGCCGACACCTCGAGCACCGCGTCCAGCGCGCCCTTGGTCAGAAGGCGCGCGTGACCCTCGTGCTCGACGACCACGGTCATCCGACGGCGAACGAAGTCGTAGGGGATCTCGTCGAGCTTCCGGGGGAGTGGGCCGACCTCCCGGGACCCCGTGGCCGCCGGACCCTCTGCGGACGCGCTCCCCGCCTGGACGATGGCCTCGTCGAGGGGGTTCACGATTCCGGTCTGGAGACGGGCGTTGGCGGAAGCCATGCGGAAGACGGCCTCGGACGCGCTTCCTCCCGAATCGAGCGCCCCCTCGAGCCGGATGCTCCCCTCGGTGAGGGTCCCCGTCTTGTCGCAGCAGAGGACATCCATGCTCCCGAAATCCTCGATGGCGTTCAGCCTGCGGACGACGACGCCGTCCCTGGCCATGCCTCTCGCCCCGCGCGCCAGGGTCACGCTGATGATGGCCGGCAGGAGTTCCGGCGAGATCCCCACGGCCAGGGCCACGGCGAAGAGGAGGGACTCCACGGGCGGGCGATCCAGGAAGACGTTCGCCGAGAAGACGCCCCCGACCAGGAGCACGATCACGCGGGTCAGCAGGTAGCCGAATCGCCGGATCCCCCGCTCGAACTCCGTCTCCGGCGCCCTGAGGGCCAGCTTTCGCGAGACCTTGCCGAACGCCGTCTCCATCCCGATGCGGACCACGAGCATCCGCCCGGTGCCGCTCCGAACCGAGGTCCCCATGAACGCCACGTTCGTGCGGGCGGTGAGGGGCGCGTCGGGGGGGGAGCTCCCCCGGCACCTTCTCCACCGGGAAGGCCTCTCCGGTCAGAACGGACTGGTTCACGAAGAGATCGCGCGCCTGGAGGATGATCCCGTCTCCCGGAATCATCGTGCCGGCCGAGAGAAGCACGATGTCGCCGGGAACCAGCTCCTCCGAAGGCAGATCGACCTCCACCCCGTCGCGCAGGACCGGGACCCGGTGGACGACGAGGTTCCGAAGGGCCTGCACCGCCCGGCCGGCGCGCTACTCCTGGGAGAGCGTGAGGAGAGCGCTCCCCACGAGAATGGCGACGATGATCCCCGAGTCCACCGACTCGCGAACGATCGCGGCCACCACCGCCGCTCCCACGAGGACGAGCACGAAGGGGTTCGTGAACTGGCGGAAGAAGAGCCGGACCACCCCCGCCGTGGGGCGCTCGACCAGCGTGTTCCTGCCGTGGCGGGCCAGGCGCAGGGAGGCGTCCTCCGAGGTCAGTCCCCCGGTGGATGCGCCCATGGCCTCGAGGAGCGTCTCGGGCGGGTCGGTCCAGAAGTGGTCGAGTGGCACCGGAGGATCAGGTCGAGGTCCGCGACTTCACTACCCGTTTGCCACGGCCCCAAGTGCCACGCCGAGAAAGTAGGGCCACAACAGGATGGCCAGCACGCCCCTCCAGAAGCTCAGGTCCAGGTATCCCAGGGTGAACAGCCACGAGGCCAACCATAGCATCCCGGCCGCGCTCTGGGTCTCGACACGCACACGTTCCGTCATGCGACACCTCCCTCCGATGGAGTGGCCTCTAGATGTTCGCTTCGTCCCTTGACCTGGGTCCGGAGTCCCGGGCGACCCCCGCTCCCGCTTCAGCACGATCCCGAATGCCCAGGAGCATTCGCCTCTGCATGATGAAGTGGGGAATCTCGAACAGGAGGAGGCCGGCCGGAGCGAAGACGAGATCGGCAGTGGACCCGGGGCCGCCGCCGCGCGTTCGGGCGATCAGACGGGTCGTACCGGCTTCCCCGAGCTCGAGCACGAACGCGCCCCAGTTCTCGAGTACGAGGGCTCGATCCACCTCGACCCGTGCCACGCGCCACCCGAGGCGTGCCTCGAAGAGCCCCAGGTAACCGGGCTGGGTGGCAAAGACGCTGTCACCCGCGGCCCTCGACTGCCACTCGGGGACAATGCGGTCCACGTTCTCGATCCGGACCCCGAAGAGCCGCTCCAGCCCATCGTAGCTGTAGAACCCCGCCCTGTCCTGTCCGATCTGCACGAGCCAGGGCCAGACCCGGTCCGCCGGAGCGCGGATCGTGACCGCGTGCTGGATCCCGTACCGCAGGGGTTCGGTCGCCAGCTCGTCGCCGGGAAGGCCGAGGGCCAGCTCCGCGTCCGTCGATCCCCACCGCATATGCCAGGGGCGGGTGCCGATCGCCAGGGTGATCCAGAGGAGGAGAACAAGGGCCAGGCCATCGCGTGCCCTTCCGAGGACCCCGGGACGCCGTCCGGGGGGTGCGGACCCACCGCCCGAAGCACTCGGCGCGCCGCTGCGTCGGGGGGCGAGTCCCAGGAGGAGCAGAGCGGCACCAGAGAGAACGATACCGGGAAGGAAGTGGTCCGGCCTGTGGGGAACGAGGAGGAACAGGGATGCGCCCGCCCCCGCCACCGCGAGCCGGGGCCATCGGGCCGCGAGCGGCCGAGCTCCCCACGCCCCGAACCCCGCACCCACGAGTCCCACCATGGCCCCGGCCCAGAGCACGGTGCTCACCGCCACGAGAAGCGCCGATCCGGACTCGGGTGCTCCCACCGGCCACCCGGCCAGGCGATCCACCGTCCTCATCCCCGGAAGGGCATGCGCGAGACCGTGTGCCCCGAGGCCCGGGCGGCACGGGGGAGGAGCCAGTCGCGGACGAGTTCGGGGCGCTTCTTCCCGGTCTCGCGCAGCACCCATCCGATGGCCTTCCGGATGAAGAACTCCTTTTCCCCGAGCATGCCATCGGCGTAGCGGCCGAAGCGCTCGAGGTCCCCCTCGCCCCTGCGAAGGGGCCCGAGAAGGGCGAGGAGCGCCGAACGACGAACCCAGAAGTCCGCATCCAGCGCCCAGGCGTCGAGGACGTCAGCCGCCTCCGGGTGCCGGTCCAGGAGCCCCCCGACCACCGACGCCGCGAGGCCATCGACCAGGGCCCACGTTCCGGACTCCCGGATCCGCTCCTGGAGGAAGGGGAGATCGGCGGGTTCGAGAAGCCGACCGAAGTGTTCGAGGAACTCCACGGCCGCGAAGCGGCATTCATTCGAGGGACGGGCCCAGAGGGCGGCCACGAGGGCGAGGAGGTCCGTCCGCTGGAGATCCGGATGAAGCGCGGCCCAGGCCTTCACCACGCTTCGGACTCCGGGAACGGTCACCCCGAAGTGCTCCCGCTCGCTCTTGAGGTAGCGCTTTTCCTGGAGCGCGCGTTCGGGGTCGCCTCGCGCCCTGAGCTCACGCTCGAGTTCGCCGGCCACCCGCTCCGGGTGGAAGGAGGGGCGGGCGGAGGTCACAGGCGCCCGTGCCTGAGAATCGAGACCAGGAGCCAGAACGCCATGGCCAGCGCCACGAGAAATCCGCCGAGGCCCAGGATGGAGATCCCGTTCCAGAGCGGCGGAATCCCGGCCGCCGCCACGATGGCCGAACCCACGAGGCACGCGCCGAGGACAAAGGCGAAGGCGATCCGGTTGGCGATGTTGTGACTCGTGGCGAGCATTTCCGGCATCCCCTCCTGGTGCAGCCCGACCCGGAGGCCGCCGCCCCTCGCGAGCCGGCTCAATTCCCGCATGGCCGCGGGCGCATCTCGGAAGAGGAGCGCGAGCTCGCGGCCCACGAGGAGCGCCTCTTCCGTGACCCGGCGGGGCCGGAACCGGTCCAGGAAGACGCGCCGCACATAGGGCCCGGCCTCGGTGACCAGGTCGAACTCGGGGACGAGCGCCACCGCCACCGACTCGATCTGCGTGATCGCCTTGAGCATCAGGAAGAGATCGCTCGGCACGTGGAGCCCGTGCCTCGACAGGGCCCGCATGATCTCGCCCAGGAGACCGGGGAGGTCCATTTCGCGCAGTGGACGCCCCACGTTCGCATCCATGAAGCGCGCCACCTCACGCTCCAGTTCGGCCCCTCCGGCGGCGGAGTCGGCGTTCGTCAGGCGCAGCACGGTCTCCGTGACCCGGGCCGGGTTCCCGTCGACCACGTGGTAGATGAGCTCGACGAATTCCTCGCGCACGCCCGGCCCCAGCCTTCCCATCATCCCGAAGTCGATGAAGCACACGACGTTCCCCGGAAGGACGAAGACGTTTCCGGGGTGGGGGTCCGCATGGAAGAATCCGTCCACCAGCGTCTGTTCGAGGACGAAGCGGAAGCCGCGGCGTGCCACCTCGCCGAAGTCGGCCCCGGCGGCGCGGAGGCTCGCGAGGTCGGACACCTTGATGCCGTCGATGAACTCCATGGTCAGGACCCTGGAGGTGGTCGCGCTTCGGACCACGCGCGGCACGTGGACCGTGGGGTCCTCACGAAACCGGTTCGCCACCCGCTCCTGGTGCGCGGCCTCGATCTCGTAGTCGAGCTCCTCGGCCAGCGTCAGCGAGAACTCCCTCACGGCGCTGGTCGGCCGCAGCGCGGCCCACCCTTCCACGTGGCGCTCGAGCCGGCCGGCGAGCTGCATCATGAGCTCGATGTCCGCCTCCATCGCGGCCTGGATGCCGGGTCGCTGGACCTTGACCACGACCTCTTCCCCGTTCAGACGGGCCCGGTGCACCTGCCCCAGCGATGCCGAAGCGAGGGGTTCGGCGTCGAAGGCCTCGAAGACGGCTTCCGGCGGGGCCCCCAGCTCCTCCTCGACGATCCGGCGTACCTCTTCGAAGGGGAACGGTGCGACCCGGTCCTGCAGCTTCGCGAGTTCGATCAGGAGGTCGGGGGGCACCAGGTCGGGGCGGGTCGAGAGGACCTGGCCGAGCTTCACGTAGGTCGGTCCGAGCTGCTCGATGGCGGCGCGGATGCGCTCGGCACGGGTGGCACGGTGGTGCGCCCCCGCTCCGTCGAGGGATGACGGGAGCCCATGTGGTTCGGGCTTCTCCCTCCGAAGGCCCGCCACCACGTCTTCAAACCCGTGACGGACGAGGACGGCGAGCACGTCTCCCAGGCGTCGAGTCTGCCGCAGCGGTCCGGTCGACGGATCGACTCCGGGGATGCGGAGCCTCGGTCGCTCGCCCTTCTGCATCCCTCGGTACTCCCTGGGTCACGGGGGCCGGCCGTGCCGGCGAACCCCTGGTGGATGGGGAGGCCACGCGGTGAAGTTACCGGGCGCCGGCTGGCGGGGACAGGATCCGGGAAGGAGTCGCCGCCCTCGGGGGTTCCGTCGTCACCGCCTGGCGCCGCTTCGGGCCGTCAGCCATTCGGTGTCCGCCCTCGGGTGTCAGCCCTCGGTCGGGCCTCCGGCCAGGGAGATCCTGGCCTCGACGCGGGCACCGATGAGCGCACCGGGTTGCACTTCCAACTGCAGGTGAACCTCCCGGACCCGTCGATCTTCGAGCTCGCCGCCCAGGTCCGAAAAGAGGGATTTCCTTCGGAGGCCGGGAGCCACGAAGACGATCTCGCCCTGGCCGAGCTCTCGCCCCGTGGCCGGATCGAGAATCCGGCCACGTTGTCCCGTTCGCACGCGCTGGGCGAAGAGTTCATCCACCTCGACCAGGGCTCGCAGGGGTCCCTCCGGCGCGAGGCGCACGAGCACGACACGCTCGAAACCCGTGATCACCGTGCCTTCCTGGGCGCCAACCTCAACGACCGTACCCGCGATGGGAGACCGGATCTCGCGGCGCGTGAGCTCCGCGGCAGCCATCTCCACCGATGCCGAAGCGACCTCCAGCGCGGCGGAGACCACGCGCTCCTGGGCCTCTGCCCGCTCCAGTTCGAGCGCGGCTTCGGAAGCTTCGGCCCGGGCGAGGTCCCGCCGCTCCTCGGAAAGGCCCCCTGCGGCGAACAGGGCTTCGACCCGCTCCAGCTCACGGGCCGCGAGCATGGCACGGGGCCGCCTCGCCTCCGTGGCCGTCCGGGCCTCCGAGCGTCGCGTACGGGCCAGGACAAGCTCCGCCCTCGCGATCCGGAGGGCGGCCTCCTCCACGTCGGACGAGAGGGTGATCAGCAACGCGCCGACGGGCACGGTGTCTCCCGCCGCCACGTGCACCCGGGCGATGCGCCCGGCCGTCTCGGCCCCCAGCTCCCGGAACCCCCCTGCGGGCTCGAGCCGGGCCTGCGCCGCGACCTCAAGCGGCTCGCGCTGCAGGGGCGTAAGGGCCGCGTCGTTGCCGGTCTCGCCGCCCCCGCACGCGGGCAGCGCGACCGCGAGGGCCAGGACCATGCTACGCACCGAAGGCCGGTTCACGGGCGCCCTCCTCCGACCCGGGCCCCGCCGGGCTCCTCGCCAACTACCCCCCCGTCTAGGAGATGTACAACGCGGTCCGCATACGCGGAAAGGCGGAGATCATGCGTCACCACAAGCACGGCCCGATTCCCCCGAGCCATCCCCCGCAGCCGTTCCATCACCTGGGTCCCGGATTCCCGGTCGAGGGAGGCCGTCGGTTCATCGCAGAGGACCAGGACCGGGTCCGGAACGAGGGCGCGAGCGATGGCCACCCGCTGGCGCTCTCCACCCGAGAGCTCCCGGGGGAGCGCGTCCGCTCGATCGGCAAGTCCGAGGGAGGCCAGCGCCCCCCTCGCCAATCGATTCCGCTCGCGTCGGGAACGGCCCTGGAAGAGAAGGGGGAGGGCGACGTTGTCGAGGGCCGAAAGTGGAGCCACGAGATTGAACTCCTGAAAGATGAAGCCGATCCTCCGGAGCCTGAGTTCCGCCCGCTCCCCTGCCCTCATCTCGCTGGTGGGACGCCCGCCAAGGTAGACCCGGCCCACGGACGGCTCGGTCACCAGGCCGAGGAGGGCCAGGAGCGTCGTCTTCCCCGACCCCGACGGACCTGCGATCAGGATCAGCTCGCCGGTGCCGACGGTGAGGTCAGTGGGGCGAAGGGCGACCATGGCGAGGGAACCCCTGCCGTACGTCCGACCGCCGCCCTCGAGGCGGGCCACCTCCCCGGACTCAGCCACGAAACACCGCCGAGGGTTCGAGGGTCCGGACACGGCGCACGGCAAAGAGCGAGCCGGCCAGGGCCACCACCAGGACCACGACCAGAAAGGTGGCCGTCATGGGGAGCGAGAACTGGAAGAGCACCCCCGACCGGGCGATGGCTCGGCGGAACACCTCGGCAAGCCCCATTCCGAGGCCGAAACCGATGAGCGCGTAGAGGAGCGCCTGCCGTACGAGGATTCCGGCCAGCACCCGGTCCGAGGCCCCGATGGCCTTCATGGTACCGAAGTCACGGATGCGATCCAGGGCGCTGGAGTACATGGTGAGGCCCACGGTCACGAACCCGGCGAGGACCGCGAAGACGATCAGCGCGCCAACCGAGAATCCGATGCCGCTCGTGGCCAGAACGGTCCTTCGCGTGGCGGCCGACAGGTCCCGGGGGACCCATGCACGGACCCCCGGCACCATGGCGTTCACCTGGTCCCGAACCCGGGCGGGATCCCGGCCCGGCTCCACATCCACGAGGAGCGCCGAGACCCGGCCAGGGCCGACCCCGGAGAGGGCCCCTGCCCGCTCGAAGGTCGTGAAGAGGAAGATCCCTCCGAAGCCGCGGGCACCACGCGTGACGCCCGCCACCACGGCTTCCCGTCCGGAAATCTCGAACCGGTCGCCGAGCCCGATCCCACCGAGGTTGTCCCGCTCGAACAGATCCACGGTCACGGCCCCATCGGCAACGAGATCCCCGGACGATCCTTCCACCAGCGCCCAGGGGCCGGCCGCGAAAGCGGGCGCGGTCGATCCGACCAGAATGACGCCCTGGGCGCCGCCGCCCGGAAGGCGGGCCGTGGCTGGACCCAGGAGGACAGGATGAACCCGGGAGACACCGGGCACCGAGGCCACCATCCACTCGACTCGAGCGTCCATGTCCCGAAGCGCGGCCACGTTCACGGATTCCGAGGCGACGACCCAGAGATCCGCCCTCGCCTCGTCCGGAAGGGAACTCATGAGCCCGGAGAGAAAGAGGAACGTTCCCGTCTGCTGGGCAACCAGGAAGGTGGCCACCACGACGCCCAGCAGCGCGCCCCCGGCCTTCGCCGGATCATACAGGGCGAAACGAAGCGCGAGTCGGAACATTCAGCGGGGAGGGACGGGGCATCGGCGGGGGACGTCCTCGCCGGATGCCGGGGACCCCGAAGGCCGGAGTGACCGAAGCTGGAAGAGGGTCGGTGAAGTCCCGTGGCCGTCGAGCGCCGCTGCATCCGCTCCGCCTGGCCGTGGCGCTTCCCGGGCTCGCTCCCGCGCGGGTCCAGCCCAGCCCAGCCCAGCCCGCCGAAAGCATGGATGCTCACGGGGATTCCGCCAACATGCCGTAGGATAGGAATCGATTTTCGCCCCGGCAAGAAGGACGGGGCGCCGCCTCCTTCCTCCCATGGCACCCTGGACTCCCCCCGATCTCATCCCCTCCTATTCCTGGGCCAGTCCCCGCCGGTTCGAGGTTCCTTCGCCGGAACCGTGCCCGGGCGGGACGAGATCCGAGAGGATTGCCGAGCGCCCCCGCAGCGCCTCGATCCTGTGGTCGAGCACGTGGATGCGCTGGAGGGAGCCGGCTACCAGGTACGCCGCAAGCAGGACGAGCCCCGCGCAGACCAGGAGCACGGGCACGAGGAGAGGCAGGACATCGCCGACGCCGTAGAGCTCGGAGGTGGCGATGAGGAGGCTCGTCACGGACAGCGGGAGCGCCAGCACGGCGATGCCGGTCCGGAGAACCGAGAGGGATGTGCGCTTCTGGGCCAGGAGAAGCTGGATCTCCTCGAGGAGGAGCCTCACGTCTTCCGGGCCTTCGGAAGCCGGGGGCTGCGACGCCGCGCGGGGGGAGGAGGATCCGGTCATGGGAGACCCCGGGGGGGGATGGGGGATGCGAGCATCGGTTCGTCGGGGCTCGGGCCCCGGTGCTGACGTCCAGGCATCGAGGTCCAAGATATGGACCCTGGCCCGGAACCTCCACGGGGTGCGGGGCTCGACACGCCGGTGCCGGAAACCCTGTGCTTCCATCGTTGGTCCGCACTTCCGGTGTCGCGGGACCGATGGCAGGAGCCATGTCCATGGCTACGGGCGAGTACGTATCGGTGAGCTCCCAGGCAGACATCGAGTGCGCCGACCTCGGGCGCGAGCGGCGCGAGCTTGCGAACGACCCGGAAGCCGAGTTGGCCGAGCTTGCCCGGATCTACACGGAACGGGGGCTCGACCCGGAGCTGGCGAACCAGGTGGCCCTGCAGCTCACGGCGCGGGATGCGCTCGTGACCCGCGCTCGTGACGAACTCGGGCTCACCGAGGCCCTGATGGCCCGGCCACTCCAGGCGGCCCTCGCTTCGGGAGGCACCTTTGCCATCGGCGCCCTTCTGCCGGTCCTCCTGGCGGCGCTCCGACGGGGAGAGGTGCGCGGTGGGTCGCGTTCCTGGCCGGGACCTTCCTGATGACAGGCCTCCATGTGGCCGTCCAAGAGGCCCTCGAGTCCACCGTGACGGCCGGAATGACCCCCGCCGACATCCTGACCACGAGCTGCGGGGCGCCGGGGACCGCGGACGGGGTCACCCGGTTCGCCTCCAGCGCCCTTGCGGGCGTGGCATGGACCGCCGTCTCGCCGAGCATGGCGAACGGACATGGCGACACACGGCAGGCGCCCCGGCCCTTCCCCGAGGCTCGAGATGCGGGAGTTTTCTCACTCCGCGGCCTATATTGCGCTGCGGCGATGAGGGCCGGGGGGCGTTGGCAGCTCCGCCCGTTCCCCGACCCTGGCACTTCCAACCTGGAGGATGAGGCGATGCGCAGATTTCTCGTCCTGGGAGGCACGAGCCTTCTCGCTCTCTTCGGTGCCATCCAGCTCGTTCCGGTGGATCGCACAAATCCACCGGTGGAAGAGGAAGTCCCGGTGCCCCCCGAGGTCCGCGACGTTCTGGTCCGGGCCTGCTACGACTGCCATTCCAACGAGACGGTGTGGCCCTGGTACGCCCATGTCGCGCCCGTTTCCTGGCTCGTGGCAAGGGATGTCCACGAGGGTCGGGAGGCGTTGAACTTCTCCACCTGGAACCGCCTCACCACCCGCGAGCAGGTCGAGGCCCTCCGGGAAAGCTGGGAAGAGGTGGAGGAAGGGGAGATGCCTCTCTGGTTCTATCTCCCCACCCACCCCGAGGCCCGTCTCACCGACCGTGACCGGGCACTCCTGAGGGCCTGGGCGCTGGGGGCGGGTCAACGGTGACCCCCGCACGCGGCGATCGAGGCCAGACCGGGGTGGCGGCGGGAAGGGGGACCGGCGGTCGAACCTCCCGCGGGCGAGCCTCCGGCGGCAGGACCGCCCGCGGTCGAACCTCCCAATGGGTGCAAGGAACGCCATGAGTACCGGTCGGTGCGCCCGCGCCGTGCGTCCCGCGTGGCTTGATCTTCCGGGGTTCCTGGGGCTCCTGGGGATCCTGGCCCTTCTCGGGCTCGTGGTCCTCTTCCCCGGCAAGGCCCCCGGGACGGGGGCCGCGGATGGCGGCCTTCTCCCCGGCCACCGGATCGTCACCTTCTAGGGGAACTCCCGGTCACGCGGATGGGGATCCTCGGGGCGCGTCCACCGGACGAGATGCTGGCACGCCTGCGGGAGCAGGCCCGAGCCTACGAGGCGCTGGATCCCGGGACCCCCGTCCTCCAGGCCCTCCACCTGGTGACGGTCGTGGCCCAAAGGGATCCGGGACAGAGGGGGCTCTACCGAGGCAGGCTCGCCGACTCCTCCGTGGCGCAGGTCATCTCCTGGGCCGAGCCCGACTCCCTCCTGGCCTTCCTCGACATCCAGCCGGGGCGGAGCACGGTGCGGGCGCACCGACCGGTCCTCGTGGCGGCCTTCACCCGCCGGGATCACGCCGGCTGGCTGATCCCCGGCACCACCCTGGCCCTCCTGGCGGGCCTGGGTGCCACGGCCGCCGCCGTGGGTGGCGCTTCGACGGGGAGAGGGGCGCTGCGGGTCGCGTTCTGGGGCATGCTGGCCATGGCCGCGTCCGCCATGGTGGGACGAATCTTCGAAACCACGGTACTCTGACCCCGGGGTCAGGACACGTCGGAATCGGTCGTGCCGAGATCCCGGACGAGGTGGGCACGCCGGAGGCGGCGGTCCCGCGAGAGGCGGGCCAGGTCGTTCGGGGTGTCGTGCATGAGCTGGACCTCGAAGTAGTTCACGTACTCCGCCAGGGCGAAGAGCCACAGCCCGACGGACCACGCGGCATCGGCCCAGCCCCACCCGACCATGAAGCCCGCGAGCATGGCCAGGAACCACCCGCCCAGGAGAACCCGGTTCAGGTTCCGAAGCCGGGAGAACCGTGTCCGCCATCCTGGAGACATCCGGCGGCGATGCCGGAGCCGCTGGAGCTTCTGTTGCCAGTACGCGGCCCCCTGCAGGAGGAGGAACGAACCCAGGAGCATGGGTGGGAGTCGCCAGAGCCAGCCCACGTCGGCCCCTCTGTCCACCCAGAGAAACAGGAAGAGCCCGGGGAGCAGGAAGGCGTTCAGCGCCTCCAGGTTCCGCATTGAGCGCAGTCGACGCTGGAGCCGCGGCATCATGCGGACACCCGGTTCGACCGGTCAGCCTTCATCCACCAGCCAGCGCGCCAGGGCCCGGAAGAGGGCCACGGATTCGTGGTCGTGATCGTCGAAGCGGGGGTCGGTTCCGGTCTTCACCACGACCACGCGCCGCCGCGGGTTCACGTAGATGTACTGCCCGTAGATCCCGATGGCTAGGTACTCACCGTCTTCCCGATCCTCGGGGATCCACCACTTGTAGCCGTAGCCGAAGGTCCAGTCGGACATCGGGTTGGGGCCGGGCTCGAGATGGGGGGCCTCGGGCTCCACGGAGCGAGCCACCCACCCTTCCGGCAGGATGCGTCGGTCCCCGGGGGCCACGCCGTCGTCCAGGTAGAGGAGCCCGAACCGGGCCCAGTCGCGGGCCACCGCGTTCACGCAGCAGAACCCGATCTCGGCGCCGGTCCGGTCGGTGCTCCAGAAGGCGTCGGATTCCATGCCCGCCGGGCCCCAGATCCGGGACTCAAGGTACGCGCCGGGCGACACCCCGGTGGCGCGTGCCAGGACGTGGGCGAGCACGCCCGTGTCCGAGGAAATGTATTCGTTGAAGATGCCGGGGTCTCGCTTCGCTTCGAGCCGGGCGTAGTAGTCCAGCATGGGCTCCCGGAATGCCATGGCCCTGAGGAAGATCCGGTTGATGTCGGAAAAGTTGCTGTGGTAGCCCTCGTCGAACTCCACGCCCGAAGACATGGTGAGAAGGTGCCGCAGGGGAATGTTTCCGTATCCGGAGTCGGCAAGCTCCGGCAGGTACCGGGCTACAGGGTCATCGAGGCTCTCGAGGCTACCCTCGTCGAGGGCGATCCCGACGAGCGCCGACACCACCGACTTCGCCACCGACCAGGAAGTGGCGGGGGAGGCCTCGCTCCATCCCGGGGCATAGTGCTCATGCACGAGGGTATCGGCCCGGAGGACCAGGAGCGTCGTGGTCTCGGTCCGGTCGAGGAATGCCTGCAGCGACCGTGCCTCGCCCTGAAACGTGTAGGTTTCGGGGATGGGGCGCGGGTCCCGCACGAGCGCCCACGCCTCGCCCCCCGCCCGGACCGGTACGCTGGGGAAGACCCGGTCCATGGCCTGGAAGTGGGTCCCCCTGTGCGCGTCGGCAAACAGGGTGAACATGGGCGCCCACGACGTGGTCAGGAGGTACCGGTACCCTCCATACGCTCCGACCGCCAGGATGCCCACGACCAGAACCGTCCACCCGAGGGCGCGGCGGATCCGACCTTGCCGACGGGGGGAAGTCGTGCGATCCATCCCTCGAGATTCGTTCGAACGATGGGGATCAGCAAGGTGCCCCGGCGGTCGTGACACACCACGGGAGCGGGAGGATCGATGAGGATTCGGTTGGGCTTGGGCGCGGTCCTTGTCACCTTCGGAGTCGTGGCGCTTCACCCATCGCTCCCGGCGAACCCGGCGGCCGGGGCCCCGCGTTCGCCGGGGGTGGAGGACCCGGGGGAACCGGTGTCATTCCGGAACGGGCCGGAGCGGCTCGTGGGAAGCCTTCTGCTCCCCCCCGGCCCCGGACCCCATCCCGCCGTCGTCGCCATCGAGGGATCCGGCGATGCCAGCTTCCGCCTCGGGTGGACCGCGGGGTACTTCCCGTTCTGGAAGGACGTGGCCGAGTTCCTGGTGGACCGGGGCTACGCGGTTCTCCTCTACGACAAGCCCGGGGTCAACGCATCCACCGGAGACTGGAGGCGCCAGTCCTTCCAGGACCGCGCGGACGAAGTCATCGCGGCAGTGCAACATCTCGCCCAAAGGGACGACATCGACGCGCGCCGGATCGGCCTCGTGGGGCACAGCCAGGGGGGATGGATCGCCCAGATCGCCGGGGCAACGCATCCGGAGGAGGTGGCGTTCCTGGTCCTCCTTGCAGGGCCCGCCGTCTCCGTGAAGCGACAGATCCGGGACGACGTGGAGAACGCCTGGGTCTGTCGAGGGATCTCGGGACCGGGACTCGCCCTCCGCCAGGGAACCCTCCGTCTCACCCTCGGTCTCCTGGACGGAGTGGCCCGCGTGGCCCGGCCCATCTACCTGGCCCGGATCATCCGCTTCGACCCGGTCCACGTCCTTCCCGCGGTCGGACAGCCCACCCTTGCCCTCTTCGCCGAGAACGACCCGCTCGTGGTCCCGGACGCCAACCGGGAACGACTGGGGGACCATTTCGGAACGGCCGCGGGGAATGCCCGCCTCCATGAGGTCACGATTGCCGGCGCAGACCACTTCTTCCGGACGGCTCCATGGTGCCCTGCGGGTGAGCGGCCCGGGGGATGGGCACCGGGCTTCTTCGAGGCCCTGGCCTCTCCGGAGTTCTGGGGATGGGTGGAGTCTGGATCCGGCGCCCCTACTTGACGCGACCCCGTGCGGAGCCCCGATTGCGCCGCACGACTCCGCCTGAACCAGGCATCACCGCAACCACCGGCCCGGATGCGAAGCCCGGATGCCGCACGAACGCGCCGCACCAGCGCCTGCTGCTCTCCTGCCGACGAAGTTCTTCATCCCCGTTCTCGACCCGAATGTCGTGGAGCGCGAACGGGTGCTGGAGCTTCTGGATCCGGTTCAGCACGCACGACTCGTCCTGGTCTCCGCGCCCGCGGGGTCGGGCAAGACCACCCTGGTCACGAACTGGGTTCGACGCGTGGGGACGCCCGTTGCCTGGGTCTCGCTGGACCCGGGTGACGACGATCCGCAGGTCTTCCTCGCGTGCCTGGCCGAGGCCTTCCACAACATTGGCCCCGACGTGTGCGCCCGCACGAGGGCCCTTCTCGGTTCAGGGACGCCGACCGAGCCGCATCTGCTCGCCTCGTCGCTGCTGGGGGACCTGGTCCAGTCTGGCCGGCCCTGCACGCTGGTGCTCGACGACCTCCACCTCCTGGCCAGCCCGGTGGTCCATGACGTCCTGACGCTGATCGTGGAGCGGGCCCCACCTGGGGTGACATTCGTGGCCATCAGCCGAAGCGATCCGCCAATTCCCCTGGCGAGGATGAGGGCGAGGGGGCAGCTCCTCGAAGTGCGGGAAGCGGATCTCCGGTTCGATGCGGAAGAGGCCGGCCATCTGGTTGGACGCCTGAGCCGCCGGCCCCTTCATCCCGCTTCGATGGTGGCCCTGGCGGAGCGGACCGAAGGATGGGCCGTGGGGCTTCAGCTTGCCGGCCTCGCCCTGCGCAAGGCACCGGACCCGGAGGCGTTCGTCGAGGAGTTCCGTGGGACGCACACCTACGTAGCCGACTACCTGGCAGGCGAGGTTCTGGCCAGTCTCCCCGTCGAACACCAGGAGTTCCTGATGCGTACGGCCCCGCTCCGACGCCTGACCGGTCCGCTCTGCGACGCGACGCTCGAGCGCGAGGGTAGCCAGCACGTGCTGGAGGAGATGAACCGAGCGAACCTCTTCCTCGTGCCGCTGGATGCGGATGGTCGTTGGTACCGCTACCACCACCTCTTCGCCGACCTCCTGCTCCGTCGGTTCGCTCAGAAGGGCGAGGACGAGCGCCCCGGAATTCTTTCCAGGGCCGCCACCTGGTGCGAAGCCAATGGCGATGTAGCCGGGGCCATCGACTACGCGCTCGAGGCGGGAGACGCTCGGAGGGCCGCGGACCTGGTGGCGCGTCACGGTATCGGGGCGTTGGCCGCCGGCCAGGGGTTCAGCGTGCTCCGCTGGATCCGGTCCCTCCCCGACGAAGTCGTCGAGGTCAGCCCGGACCACTGCGTCATCGCGGCGTGGGCGCTCACCCTCATGCATCTGCACGAACCCACGGGCGGCGTCGAGGACCTGGACGTGCAACGCAGGGGGACAGCGCTCCTTTCCCATGCTTCTCCGGACCCGATCGGAGGATTTGCGCGAAGGGCTATCGAGATGCTTGCAGAGGGCCGCCGTCCGTTTCCTCACGTTCAGGACGTGGCCCAGCATGCCCAGGTCCTTCTCGCCACCGCCGACGATGCAGACGGCCCGTTGGCCGCCCTGGAGGCGCTGGAGAAGGCCCGGGACGAGACCCCGGAGGAGAACCGGGCCCTCCGCGCCGTTGCAGAGATCCGGATCGGGGAACTTTGCTCCCTGCTCGGTCTCTACGAGCGCGGACGCCTGGCCCAGGACCGGGCCCGGGAAACCGCGATCCTCGCAGGATCCGAACTCCTTCGCCTCTCGGCCATCACGGGGAGCGCGCTGATCCTCCTCCAGCAGGGACGGCTGGGGGCGGTGATCGCCTGGGTGGAGCGCGAGCTCGCCAGCCGAACGTCCCTCAAGGAGAGCCTGGGTGCCTACGTCGGGAACCTTCACGCCACCCTGGCCGCTGCCCACCTGGAAAGGGATGAGCTGGAGGCCGCGGAGACCGGCCTCGCCCGTGCGTGGTCCGCCTGGGGTTCCGGCGACGACCCCTCGGACGCATGGCGAACGGTGTCGAGCTTCGGCCGTCCACGCCCGCGGGCCTCTCACCTCACCGTACATGGGGTGCTATGGGGATTCCACACCCATATCCGACTGTTGCTCCGAAGAGGGCAGCCGGCAGTCGCCCTCCGCCAACTGGACGAGGTGGAGGCAGCCATGCGATCCTCCGTCTCCTCGACGTATCGAGCGGTCCTGGCGCTCCTTCGGATCCGCGCTCAGGCGGCTGCAGGGGAACGCAGCCTCCTGCGGCAAGGTTGGCGTGCCGAGACCATCCCCGCATCCGGCTCCGCCCACTGGGACCAGGCGGCTCGCCTGGCACGTGCCCGCATGGCGCTCTCGGCCGGAGACCGTACCTCGGCCGAGGTAGAGCTGGGAACCATCATCCGGGAATCCGAAGGATCCGACCGCGATCTCGCGCTGGCCGAGGCCTTGGTCATGCATGGCGTTGCAGGGTCAGGGGGTGCGAACACCCGGCACGCCCGCCGACGGATCCAGGCGGCCCTCGAGGAGACGGCGCCGGAACGTCGCATCGCCCCCTGGCTTGAAGCGGGAGCGGCGGTGATTCCCCTGCTCGAGGAGGTGGTTCGAGAGGGGGAGGCCTCGCCGGAGTCCCTGAACCACGCGGCGGAACTCCTGCGGAGGCTGAGCCCCGATGCACGTACCGGGAGTCGCGACGGCACGCCCCCCCTTTCCGACCGGGAGGTCGCGGTGCTCCGTCTGCTCGCCGCCGGACACTCGAACGTGGAAATCGCGAGGGCGCTGTTCCTGGCCGTGGGAACGGTCAAGAAGCATACGCACAACATTTTCGGTAAGCTCCACGTCACCAACCGCACCCAGGCGGCGCAACGCGCCGGCGAGATGGGACTCCTGGGCTGAACGCCGCTTCGCCCCATCCCGGCCCCGGGACCGCCCCCTCGCCTCCATCCCAACCTGGACACCGGGCTCCGTCGGGCCGTAAACCCCAGAATAAACCTTCGATCAATACGACCGTGCCGGCGCTTCAGCCAGAATCCATCCGTTCATCGGCCTCGTCGGGCCGACCGCCAACGGATCCAGGAATCAGGAGAACCGATCATGGTCAGATATGCGAAGGGCACGGCAGGAAGGAGGCGCCGTTTCGGGGGACAAGCGTGGATCAGGGGGAGGATCGGCGTACCCGGGTACATCGCCCTCGGGGCCAGCCTCGTCATCGTGGGTGCGCCGGGGTTGCCCGGCCCGGAGGAACTCCTCGCCCAGGGCCCGCGGCCGGAAAGAGGACTTGAGGGCCTTTCCGTGGTTCAGACCGGCGCCATTCGTGGAGCCGTCGTGGATGCGGCAACGGGGCTCCCCCTGGGTTCATCCGTGGTCCGGATCCCCAGCGGGAATCGCCAGGTCGTCACGGATGGCCAGGGCCGGTTCGCGTTCCCCGACGTGCCCGTCGGAGCCCACACGCTCTCCGTGGAACGCCTCGGGTACGAGACAACGGCGATCGTGGACGTCATTGTCCACTCGAGCCGAACGACCCAAGTGCCGGTGGAGTTGAACCTCCGTCCCGTGATCCTGGGCGGCGTCACATCGCGGCCTGAGTACTTCCGGCGCAGCGACCGGGATCCTGTCAGCGTGACCACGCTCTCCGCGGAGGAGGTTCGGCGGGCCCCCGGGCTTGGGATCGACGTGAGCCGCACGCTGGGGGCCCTTCCGTCGATGGCCCAGCTCGGCGAGGGGCGAAACGACCTGCTCGTCCGCGGGGGCAGCTCCATGGAGAACGGGTTCTACATCGACAACATCCCGGTCCCCAACATCAATCACTTCCCCAGCGAGGGGCAGACGGGCGGCCCCATCGGCATGCTCAACGTCAGCTTCATCCAGGATGTCCGTGCATCGGTGGGGGGGTTTTCCGCCCTCCATGGCGACCGGCTCTCGTCCGTGATCGAGATCCAGTACCGCGAAGGCAACCGCGAGCACTTCGCACGAGAGGGGCAGCTGGGACTGGCGGGCATGGGGCTCGGCGCGGAGGGTCCTCTTGCGGGAGGTCGTGGATCGTGGATGGTCTCCGGCCATCGGAGCTACCTCGACCTCATCGTGGACGCCCTGGGATCCGGTGTGGCGCCCTCGTATGGTGATGTGCAGGGGAAGGTCGTGTTCGACCTTGGCCCGCGACACTCCCTCCGCTTCCTCGGGCTCACCGGTTCGAGCGGGATCGAACAGGGACTGGACGAGCTCGACGAGGACTCGCTCCAGGATGTCTACGGTGCCTATGCCGCGCGCCAGTCCACGGTCGGCATAAACTGGCGGGCCATCTGGAGCGACCGGTTCCTGTCCAACACCTCCGTGGCGGTGTCGCGGGTGGGAAGCCGGGAGACCTACTTCCGAACCCGTGACCAGCGCCCAGCCTACACCTCGGACAACAGGGAGACCAGCACCTCGCTCCGGTCGGTCCACTCCTACCTTGGAGCAGGGCGCTGGAGGCTCGATGCAGGCGCCGAGGCGAGCCTGGTCCATGCCCGCCATGACTACGAAATGCCGGGAGACTTCCCCGGGCCCGAGGATCGTCCGGCGCCACCCATCCGGGTGGACGAACGTCTCGAGGCGGGGCGGGGCGCCATCTTCCTGAGCGCTACCGTTCCCCTCACGGCGCGGCTGACCGCAAGCCCGGGCGTGCGGGCCGAAGCCTTCAGCGTGAACGGCCAGCGGGTCGTGGCCCCTCGTCTTTCCGCCACCTACGCCCTCGCCCCCCGCGTCCGGCTGAATGCGGCCTCCGGGCTCTACGCCCAGACCCTGCCCCTCTTCTTCCTTTCCCAGGACGAGGGGAACCGCGCCCTTCCCCATGCACGGGCGAGCCACCTCGTCGCGGGAGCCGAGATCCTGGTGACGCCGTCCCTCCAGGTCACGGTGGAGGGATATCGCAAGGAATACAGCCGGATGCCCCTCAACCCCCTGCACCCCGAGCGCTTTCCGGTGGATGACGTCGCCTCCGGATTCGGGATGCAGCACGGGAGTCTCGTCGAAGGTGGGCGGGCCAGGTCGGCAGGCATCGAGATCATGGCGCAGCAGCGGCGCGTGGACCGTTTCCACGCCATGGCCTCCGCCACCTGGTTCCGCAGCCGCTACGAGGGGCTGGACGGGATCTGGCGTGACCGGCTGTACGACAACCGTCTCATCGCCCAGGGCACCCTGGGCTACCAGCTCGGGCCGTGGGATGTCTCCGGCCGCTGGCTCTACGGGGGTGGTGCCCCCTACACCCCGGTGGATGAAGTTCAGTCGCGGGAGCAGGGGACCACCGTCTTCGATTTCACCCGGACCAACGCGGAGCGCCTCCCGGCCTACCACGCCCTGAACCTCAGGGTGGACCGTCGATTCCACTTCCCGGGTTCGAGCCTCACGACGTACCTGTCCCTCACGAACGCCTACGGTCGCGACAACGTTCGCATGTACCTCTGGAATCCCTCGACGGAGAAGGTCGAGCCCATGCTGGACCTGGGATTCCTTCCCGTGCTCGGTTTCGAGTACCGGTTCTGACGCCACGGGAGCTAGATCCATGACGCAGCCGCCAACGAATGGGCCTCCGGAGCCCGGCCCTACGGAGCTCCCCGAGACGGTCATGATCCACCTGGGAAACGTGCTCGGACCCGAATGGATCGACTGGTTCGGGGGGGGAGAGATCCTGGACCGGAGGGATGGAACGTCCAGCATCCGGGTCCAGGTCCGCGACCAGGCCATGCTCTTCGGATTCCTGATCCGGATCCGGGACCTGGGGATTCCCCTGCTTGGGCTCTACCCCCATCGCGCCGTCGCAGGTGAAGGGGAGACAGGGCAGACGCCGGGGGGCGGTCCGCCCCCCGGCGCCACGGAGGAATCGAACCGGGAGACACGAACATGACCGCACGTGTGGAAACGGCGACCTGCCTGGGCGCATCTGCCCAGGGAACCATCCCCCGCCTCGACAACGCGTGCGGGTGCGCTGGGCCTGGCACCGAGGCCGGCCGGTCGAAGGTCGCTGGGGGGCTCACCCTCGTCCTTGAGTACGGCTTGACGGACCGGTTCAAGGCCCGGAGTTCCGTCTGGGTGGCGTGGCTCCCCGCGTCGGAAGGCGGCTCGGGGCGCGTCCCGCCTCCGGAACCACGGGAGACCCGGTTCCGCCTCGGACGTCGGGACGTCGCCTGGGTTCCTCACTTCTCGGTCGGCGTCAGCCGGACGACATTGAATCGGAGGGATGGGGCGGGAAACCCGCATCCCGGGGTCCCGCAGGGTTGGAGGGGAGGCCCGGCTTCCTCTCAGGACCATTCTCATCCCGGCCGAATCTCCAGCAACAAGGGCGAGGGCGAATGAAGGCACCTGCAGGCCAGCAAACGGGGGATTCACACCGTCCAAGCGGGGGCGCAGCTGACCTGCTCGGGTTCCTGGCCCGGTCTTCCCGAAAGGTCGTCCGCATGGCCTTCAGCTTCTCTGCCGGAGCCGCGCTGTCGCTCGTGCTCACGTGCCCCGCGGCGGCTTCCACACTCGAGCCGGCCATGCCTCGGCCGCCGTAGGCGGACACGGCGCGCTGGACCTGGTCACCCGGCGCGGGTTTCGGGCTGTACCAGGTGCGCGACGACCTGATCGCCCCCCTCCGCTCCGCCGGACCCATGCTCGATCTCGACGTCACCATCGGATGAAGGGACGACGCAACCGAACGGCCCGGGCGCCTTCACGCCGGAGCCGCTTCGGTCCTGAACCGGCATGGCCACCAGGCAGCCGCACTCTCCTTCGGCGGATCCTGGCGGAGCCTGTGGTCGCTCATTCCGGAGGACAGCGACCCGCGCTCGAGGTTCATGCCTGGGGCCACCGTCGTGACCCGGACGGACAACGCCCCAGTCTTTGACTGGGACGACGCACGCCTCTACTGGCTTGCGAGTCACGGCGTGGGTCCGGCGGCGCTCTGGTTGTGGGAACGGGGCGTCGGAGAGGTGGTCGTCATCCCCCTCGAGGCGCCGGTGGTCGGCTTCGTCGGTCGACCGGACCCCGAGCGACGCCGACAGGTCGACGATCTCGCGTTCGTCCGAACCTGGATCACCGGACCGAGCCGGGACCTCGCGTTCGCTCGGTTTCCGGACTTCTTCCTCGTGGATGGGAGGGTCGACTACCGGGCATCGAGCCGGCTCGGGCTTCGCCTCGACCTTTCCCTGCACACGACCCCCGACCCGGTGCGCACGGTCGCCCTCCGGTACCTTTTCGGAGCCGAATGGAGACCCGGTCGATGAGCTGACGACCCCTCGCGGCGTGGCTCCGCCTCGCCCCTGTCCTGGCCGGGTGCATCACCGAGCCCGACCTCAAGCGCGGGAGCGGCCACGCGCCACTGCCGCTGGACGACGGCTGGATCATCGCCTCGCCGGAGCAGGTCGGCCTTGATCCCGCGGGAATCGCCGCCGCCCACGATCGATTCTACTCCGAGCGGGAGGTTTCAACGCCATCTCCCTTCTGGTCGTGAGGGACGGCTTCCTCGTTGCCGAGGGCTACGCCCGCGACCCGGCAGACCGGTTCCGGATCCGGAACGTGCAGTCCACCGCCAAGTCCATCACCTCCCTCGTGTTCGGAATCCTGCGCGAGGACGGCGTCTTCCCGGAGCTTGACCAGCGGCTCGTCGACATCCTGCCGGCGTCGGCCTTCTCCGGGGACCCTCGCACGCGGGAGATCACCCTGCGGCACCTCCTGATCATGACGTCCGGGCTCGATCTGGACAACCATCGTTTCGTGCAGGACCTCCTCATGAAGCAAGCGACCGAGGGGCTAGGACGGGAGAGACGCTGGAGAGCATCGCGGTCCGCCGGCTCTTCCAGCCCCTGGGAATCCGCGAGCACCACTGGGAGGCGAACATGGACAGCGTCACCCTCGGGGCGCACGCGCTCTGGCTCGCACCCCGGGACCTGGCACGGATCGGCAGACTTGCCCTCGACGGAGGAAGCTGGAACGGGGAGCGCATCGTGTCCGAGCGGTGGTTTGCCACGTCCGCCGTCCCGCGGGTGGAGCACCTCTCCTCCGAGGGATTCCGGGTCGGCTTCAACGGGTGGCTCGTCCCCGCGCTGGGCGCCTACGCGGCGTGGGAACACGGGGGGCAACACATCTTCGTATGGCCATCCGAACGCCTCGTCGTGGTCCTCACGGGGCTCCCGAACACGAACATCGAGAAGCTGGGGAATGGCCCGGCTTCATTCCTGGAGCTCGTGCGACTGGTGGTTCCGGGACGCTGACCGCGGAAACGTGGGCGAGGCCTGACCAATCAGGGTGCGACGGGAAAGCACCCGGATCGAGTAGGCGTAGGCCGTCACGACGCCCAGGGCCACCGCGCTTGCCAGGTACTCCGGGAAGGCCCACCAGAGGGCGGTTGCGAGAATGGTCCGGAGGGCGGCGTGGATCGTCCCCAGGGGATGCCCGATGATCCACGAGAAAACAACCCAGTGGAGCCCCAGGCCGATCCCCAGGCTGAGGGGGAAGAGCCTCGCCTCCGTGAAGAAGAGGGTCAGGTGAAGCGCCCACAGCAGGTTCACCATGAGAACACACAGGCCCATCAGGCGGCTCAGGGGGTTCCCCGAAGCCAGGGGGTTCTCCCCCAGGACCCTGGCCAGGACCAGGCCGATGGGGAAGATGGCACCGGACCCGAAGAGCAGGACGTAGTTCGCCACGTGCGGGGGCACGAAGAGCGCGGTGAGCCCGACCGCCGCCCAGACCATGGCTCCGGCCAGGGGAAGGGAGAGCGCCCGCCCTGCCTCGGCCTCGAAGGCGGCTCTCATGCGCTGAAGGTCGCCCCCGGCTTGGCTCCCCCGGACTGCGGGGCCATCGGACACCCCGCCTCCGGTCGGGTGCTCATTCCCCCCGGTGGGTGGCAGCGCGGTCAAGATTCCCCGCCCCTGCGGTCACCCACCCTTCGTTCGCACTCGGAAGCCCGGACCGAAAGCCCTCTCTCAACCGATGATCGGAGGGTCCGTCCGGGGGTCCGCCGGAAGATGCGGGAGAACCCCCGAGGCGACTCCACCTCCCGAGGCCTCGACTCGATCCGCGAGCTCCCGGCCCTCGACCTGAACGCGGTGCCGGCCCCGAGCACGCCGCGGAGCTGGGTCTCGGCGGCGTCCGGATTCGAGGCGGGCCGGACCTTGCGACCCCCATGGACCTGTTGCACGAGGACGCGAGGGGCAGCCACGCGGGCTTCGGCAACCTCCTTGATGGGTCCGTCGCGGTGAATGCTCATGGAGGCATGGGAAGCTGAAGGATGGTTCGGAGGAACGGAAGCGGCCCAGCCGTTCATACGACCGATCGAGGCACCCAGCCTACGCCAGGGATGTCGACGGGGTTTCGCCGGACGCCGGGGCGGCGCAGGCGACACTGGCGGGACGTTCGGTCTGGATGGACCTGGTCCTGCAACCCCTCGCCGGTTCTTCCCCCGAGCCGCCTCATCCCCCGGCTCGGATGACGACCCAGACCCTAGCCGGGACGATCCTGGAGGGTGGATCCGGGGCTTCGGTCGCGACCTCGTACCTCGCGCTGATCGGAACCGGGAATGCGGTTCGGGCCAGGGCCACCTGGTCCTGCCCGTGCCCCCCCCGGGCGCTTTACGCGGCCCGCCGAGCAGGTGAGGCTTGCCCCGGTGGTGCACGGCCCCTTCGATCCCGTCGACGGCGAAACCTGCGTCTGGAGCTGCGCGCGTCCTCGCAGGCCATTACGCTCAAGGGTGTCGCGGTCGAGGCGCGGAGCAGGTGCGCAAGCGAAGCGAATACCGTTCGGCGACGTACGTGAGTGCCCCGATGACGAGCTGTTGGGGGGGGCCGCGAGGGGCCGGGCGATTTCCGCTAACCTGGGGTTGGAGCGGACCTCGGCCGACCTCAGACGGGTGCCGGCAGGCGTGATCGAGAAGGGGGCGAGGCCATGGAGGCCCGCCGTTTCGGGAAGGAAGTGCTCGATGCCTCGGACCGCCTCTGTACGACTCCGACCCGGGCGCTACGCCGGAACCGGCGCGGCGCCTTCCCGGACGCCCCGTGGACCCGGATCCGCATCCCAACGAAGCAGCCGGATCCCCCACAACGTCACGACCAGGGTGGCACCGACGTCGGCCAGC
>JBJHBX010000007.1:0-27372 GCA_050485725.1 Gemmatimonadales bacterium
CCGCCCGCCCCCGCCCCCGGGCCGCCGCCCCCCTCCGCGGGGGTGGAACGCCCGCCCCCTCTCGGGGTTTCCCTTCCCTGCGACCCTTCATCCAATCCGCTCACCCTGTCCTCTATGGAGGTTTCTTCATGGCCTATCCGCATCAGCTCCCCGACCTCGGGTACGCGTACGATGCGCTGGAGCCCCACCTCGATGCCCGCACGATGGAGATCCATCATTCTAAGCATCACAAGGGCTACACCGACAAGCTGAACGCGGCCCTCGAGTCGGCGCCGGCCTACCAGGGATACTCGGCCGACCAGCTCCTCCGCGGCCTCCTCGCCCTCCCCGACGAGATCCGGGGCGCGGTCCGGAACAATGGCGGGGGCTTCCACAACCACGCCCTCTTCTGGGAGACCCTCGCCCCCGGGGGCGCCTCCTCCCCCTCGGGCGAGCTGGCTTCCGCCATCGATGAGGCCTTCGGCTCCTTCGATTCGTTCAGGGAGAAATTCGAGGGCGCCGCGGCCGGACAGTTCGGCTCGGGGTGGGGATGGCTCGTGGTGGATCCCTACGGCAACCTGAAGGTGCGTGCCACGGCAAACCAGGACTCTCCCCTCATCGAGGGCTCGACCCCCATTCTCGGGGTGGATGTCTGGGAGCACGCCTACTACCTGCACTACCAGAACCGCCGGCCGGACTACCTGAAGGCCTTCTGGAACGTGGTGAACTGGGACGTGGTGGCCGAGAAGTACGCCCAGGCCCGGGGCGGCTGGATCTGATCGTTCCCGCGCCACCCACCCCTCTGCGCCCGCGCGCCTCCCTTCGGCCAGCCGGTCGGCCCCTCCGCCGCTCGACCCCTCGCCGGAAGGAGGGCCGCGGGTGTAGTTTTTCCGCCCATGGCCACCGACCTCTCCTTCGCCCTTCTCGCCTTCTCCTCCCTCCTCGCCATCGTGAATCCGCTCTCGGCGGCCACGATCTTTCTGGCGCTGGGAGCGAACCAGTCCCCCCCGGAACGCCGAAAGGCCATCGGGACCGGGCTCCTCACGGCCGCCGTCGTCCTCCTCGTGTTCGCCCTGGCGGGGGGGGCCATTCTCGAGTTCTTCGGGATCACGACCCACGCCTTCAAGATCGCCGGGGGGATCATCTTCTTCGGCATCGGATGGGACATGCTCCAGGCCCGGCGCTCGCGGGTGAAGGCCACCGAAGAGGAGGAGCTGGAGGGCGCCACCCGCGACGAAATCGGGATCATCCCGCTGGGACTCCCCACGATTGCAGGGCCCGGGGCCATTACCACGGTGATCGTCCTCACGCAGCAGGCCGACACCCTGAACCGCACCTTCGCGGTGTACGGCGCGGTGGCGGCGGTCCTCCTCCTCACCGGCGCCGCCCTCTTCCTGGCCCCCCTCCTTCTGGCCCGCTTCGGGCAGACCGGCCTCAATGTCATGACCCGGATCATGGGGCTCCTCGTCATGGTCATCGGGGTTCAGTTCGTGCTCGATGGCCTTGCCACGGCCGGCTTCTACCTCCCCACCGGAGGGCCGGGGTAAGGCCTCGCGCCCCCTTCGCACTCTTTCAAAGGACCCTTTCCTCATGAAGATGCCACCTTCCCGATCCCCCTCCCACGCCACCGCGCCCCGGGGTCTTCGCCCCGTCCGCCCCTTCCGGTGGGCGCTCGCCGCGGCGGCGCTCCCGATCCTCGCCGTGGCGGCCTGCGGCGGCGAGGACGAGGCCGAGCTCGAGCAGGTGGAGCCCCGGACCGCCGAGGCCCGGGCCCAGCTCCTTCCCTCGCCCGAAACGGCGCCTGAAGTCCCCGGTGCGGCCCTTCGCATCACCTCACCCGCCGATGGCGACCGCTTCGCCGAGGGCGACGAGGTGGCGGTGCGCTTCGAACTCGCCGGCTTCGAGGTCCGGGTGCCCACCCCCACCGGCGACGAGCGCGGGCTGGCCCGGGCTCCCCACGGGCAGCATGTGCACCTCGTGGTGAACGACCGCCCCTACCAGGCCATCTACGACCTGGACGAGCCGGTGGTTCTCGATGATCTCCCGGCGGGGACCCACGTGATCCGGGCCTTTCCCGGGCGCGACTGGCACGAGTCGGTGAAGGAGCCCGCTGCCTTCGACCAGGTGGTCATCGTGGTGGGCGACGACGAGATCGACACCTTCGTGGGGCCGAGCCTCGTCTACTCCCGCCCCCAGGGGCTCTACGAGGGGGTGGAGGCCGATTCCATCCTGGTGGATTTCTTCGCCCACGGGATCGAGCTGGGCGATGGGGCGTATCAGGTACTCTTCACCCTGAACAACGACCAGACCTTCCGGATCGCCGAATGGCGGCCCTGGCTCCTGGTCGGACTCGGCAAGGGGGAGCACGTGCTGCGCATGGAACTCTTCGACGAGCTGGGCGAGCGGGTGGAGACCCCCTTCCTCCCGGTGGAGCGCCGCTTCGAGGTCCGGAGGTAGGGCCAGGACCCCGGGCAGGTCCGGGGGCGCGGGCTTCCGGCCCCACCCCGGCCCTGCGCCCGCCGGTTCCAGGGGTGACCCGGGTCCGGGATCCACCCTCCTGCGGGCGCACCAGAGGCCGGGGGTGACCCGGCGCCGGGATCCCCCCCCATGCGGGCGCACCAGAGGCCGGAGTGTGGCCCACCGTCCCCAACCTTGCGGGGGCGGAATCAAATGTTTACCTATGGGAGCATGATGCCGCCTTCCCCCCTCCCGCCCAGCCCGCCCTCCCCCCTCGGACGGGGGCGCCTTCGCCCTTCGTCCGTACGGGCTGCCTTCGCTGCCGCCGCGCTCCTTGCGGCGGGTGCGGTGCTTCCGGGGGAGGCCGAGGCACAGACGCTGCGCGGGGGCGCGGCTTCGCTCGACCGGCAGAACGCCCAGGCCCAGGCCCACAACTTCACCTCGCTCCGCACCCCCGCCGATGTCCGGCGCTACGTGGAAATGGGGTACCTGGTTCCCGTGGTCCCGAACCGGGACTTCGACCTGGCCAACGTCTCCTTTCCGTATGCGCGCCCCGAGGTGCGACTCTTCATCGAGCGCCTGGCCTCGCAGTACCGGAATGCCTGCGGCGAGAAGCTCGTGGTCACGAGCCTGACCCGGCCCACCTCGAACCAGCCCTGGAACGCCTCCTCCCGGTCGGTGCACCCCACGGGGATGGCGGTGGACCTGCGGCGGAGCCAGCGGGCCCAGTGCCGGAACTGGCTCGAGGGGGTCCTCCTCTCCCTGGAGGGGCAGGGGGTGCTCGAGGCCATCTACGAGCGGAATCCCCCCCACTACCATGTGGCCGTCTATCCCCGCCCCTATGCCCATTACGTGGCACGGATCACCGGCGACACCCGGGTCGCGGCCCAGGCTTCGGCCCCGGCGCCCGAGGTGGAACTCACCTTCACCACCCACCGGGTGGCCCGGGGGGAGACGCTGGCGGCCATTTCCCAGCGGCACGGGGTGGCGGTGAGCCGGATCCGGGCCGAGAACAACCTCCGGGGCGACCGGATCCTGGCGGGGCAGGACCTGCGCATTCCGGTGTACCGGCAGGTGGAGACGACCCGGGTGGCTGCCGCCGCCTCGTCCACTGCCGATGCCGATCCGGCGAACCGGACGGCGGCCCTCGACGGCTCGACGGACGCGGGGAATGGCGGAGGCGCCGCATCCTCCGGCGATCTCGAGGCCGGGCCCACCGCCGAGGAAGTGCTTCACCACACGGTGCGGCGGGGCGAATCGCTCTGGGTCATTGCCCGGCGCCACGGCGTCACGGTGGATGATCTGACCCGGGCCAACGGGATCCGGGGGAGTCGCATTCAGCCGGGGCAGGTTCTCGAGGTACCGGTCGCACGATGATCCTGGGCATCGGGATGGACCCCGAGACCCTGGCGCGTCTCCCCCTCCCGGTCACTCCCCACGAGCTTCGCCCCGGTCACCCCCTTCTCCCCGAGGGCGAGGAGGGGTGGATCCTCCTCCCGGAAGACGTCGATCCCGCCCTCCTCCAGGGGGTGATCTCGGCCACCCTCCGCTGCCCCCGGCGCTGGTCCCTCTTTCTCGTTCTGAACGGGCGGTCCGAGGTGCCCCGTCTGGCGGCCCTCTCGGTGGGCGATCCGGTGCCGGCCGACTTCGTGGCCGAGCGGCTGGAGACGGCCCCCGCGGTCTTCTCGCTCCGCCATGCCACCCACGAGATCGCCCGGATCCGCCATGACCTGAACAACCCCCTCACGGCGGCCATGGCCGAGACCCAGCTTCTCCGCATGGATTCGGATGACGAGGGTCTTGCTTCCATCGAGACCCAGCTCCGGCGGCTGCGCGACATGATCGCCGAACTCGTCCAGTGGCGCCTCCCGCGCTGAGGCTCTCCGCCTCCACCCTCCTCCGGTGGGTCTACCTGGGTCGCCTGGCCCTGGTATGCGGGATGCTCGCCGGCGCCTTCCTGGTCTGGGGGGAGGCCCGTCCCGAGCAGACCTTCCTGGCCACCCTCATGTTCGTGGTGGGGCTGGGGAGCGTGGCGGCGAGCCTCTGGTGGACCGAGATCGCCCGGGGCGCCCCGGTGCGGAGCTTCCTCGTGGCCCAGGTGGCGCTCGACGCCCTCCTGGTCACCGGGGTGGTCCACATTACCGGGGGCGGCGAGAGCACCTTCGCCTGGCTCTACATTCTCGTGATTTCGGAGGGGGCCCTCCTCCTCCCCCTGGCCGGGGGGCTCCTCCTGGCCCTTCTGGCCTCCATTCTCTACCTGGCCAACATCGTCTGGGGGCCCACGCCCGGCCTCTCGGTGGCGGTGGGGCTCCAGATCGGGGTGTTCGGGGTCGTGGCCCTGGCCACCGGGGTGCTGGGCGACCGGCTCCGGCGCGCCGGGATGAAGCTGGGCGAAATGGAGTCCGAGCTCCGACGCCTCCGCCTCGACACCGCCGAGATCCTGGCCTCGATCAGCACCGGGGTCCTCACCGTGGACGAGCGGGGCCGCCTCCTCTATCTGAACCCGGCAGGCGAGGCCCTCCTGGGGGTGGATCGCGCCGAACTCGAGGAAGGACCCGAGGCCCTGGCCGGAATCGGCGCGGTGGCGCCGCAGCTCGCCGCCATCCTCCAGGACACGCTCCGGGAGCAGAAGCCCTTCTACCGCCTCCGCTCCGAAGGGGTGCGCGACGGCGAGGCCATGGTGCTGGGGGTCTCGACCTTCCTGAGGGAGGAAGAGGGGGACCCGCTGGCGGTCACGGCCATTTTCCAGGACATCACCGACCTGGAGCAGATGGCCATACTGAACCGCCGGGCCGAGCGGCTGGAAGCGGTGGCCGAGCTCTCGGCCTCGCTGGCCCACGAGATCAAGAACCCCCTGGCCTCCATCCGGAGTGCGGTGGAGCAGTTCGCCTCGCCGCGCCTGGAGGATCGAGACCGGGCCCTCCTTACCCGGATGGTGGTGCGGGAGTCGGATCGGCTGAGCCGCCTCCTGACCGACTTCCTCGACTTTTCCCGGAGCCGGGTGGAGCGCATGGAGCCGGTGCGGCTGGCCGAGGTGGTGCGGCACGCCATCATGGTGATCTGGCAGCATCCCACCACCGACGAGCGCGAGCTCACCGTGGAGGTGGAGGTGACGCCCGAGGCCGAAGGGGCCCGGATCCTGGCCTCGGAAGACCTGTTGCACCGGGCCCTCCTGAACCTGCTCCTGAATGCCGTGCAGTTCTCGCCCGAGGAGGGACGGGTGGAACTCACCCTCGACCTTCCGGCGCGCACCCCCCCGGGCGTGCACCTGCGTGACCCCCTGCACCTTCGCATCCGCGACCATGGCCCCGGAGTGCCGAAGGAGGCGCTGGAACGGATCTTCGACCCCTTCTACACCACCCGCGAGGGGGGGTCGGGGCTGGGGCTGGCCGTGGTGTACCGCATGGCCGAGGCCCATGGCGGCGTGATCCTGGCCGAGAATGCCGAGGGTGGCGGCGCCGCCTTCGACCTGTACCTTCCCGTGATGGTGCCCGACGAGGAGGCCGGCGAGGAGGAAGAAGAGGAAGAGGAGGAGGCTGCCGTCGGGACGGCCGCAGCCCCTGGCACCCCCGCCGGGGCCGCCACCGCCGGCACGGCAGCCGCCGCCACCGGCACCACCGCCGCGGCCACCGCCGCCACCACCGGCAACGCCGCATCCACCGCCACCACCGGCAACGCCGCCGCGGACGCCACCACTGCCACCCGCACCCCCGCCGCGGCCGCCACCACCGGCAACGCCGCATCCTCCTCAGCCCACGCCCCCACCCCCACCGCTACCCGCACCACCGCCACACCCTCCAGCTCCGCCCCTTCGCACCGCCCGGGTTCCCCCCCCTCCTACCCCGCCGAAGAAGAGACCCCCCCATGAAGATCCTTGTCGTCGATGACGAGCTGGGCATTGTCGAATCGCTGGAAGTCCTCTTTCGCGGGGCCGGGTGGGAGGTGGAAACGGCGCTCGGCGGGCGGGCCGGCATGGAGGCGCTGGAGCGGTCGCGCCCCGACGTGGTCATTTCCGACATCCGGATGCCCGGGGTCACGGGGCTCGAGCTCCTGGAGCATGTGCGCGAGAAGGATCCCGAGCTCCCGGTGATCCTCATGACGGCGCAGGCCTCCCTCCAGTCGGCGGTGCGGGCGGTGAACGAGGGGGCCTTCTACTACATCCAGAAGCCCTTTTCCAACGACGAACTCCTGGCCATCTGCCGGCGGGCCGCCGAAAGTGGCGAGCTCAAGGTGGAGAACCGGACCCTCAAGAAGGAGCTGAAGCGCCGGCAGAACGGGAATGGTGGCATCCCCATTGGAAAGGCGCGGGCCTTCACCGATGCCCTCAAGCTGGCGAAGACGGTGGCGCCCACCGACTCCACCGTCCTCATTACCGGAGAGAGCGGAACGGGAAAGGAGGTGCTCGCCAAGTACATGCACCAGCTCTCGGACCGGGCCGACGGGCCCTTCCTCTCCATCAACTGCGGGGCCCTTCCCGAGAGCCTTCTCGAGAGCGAGCTCTTCGGTCATGTGAAGGGGTCGTTCACCGGGGCGGTGAAGGACCGCGACGGCCTCCTGGTGGCGGCCGAGGGGGGGACCTTCTTCCTGGACGAAGTGGGCGAGATGTCGCCCCAGACCCAGGTCAAGCTCCTCCGGGCCCTGCAGGAGCGCGAGGTGATCCCGGTGGGTGCCACCCAGTCGGTGCCGGTGAATGTGCGGATCATTGCCGCCACGAACCGCGACCTGGAAGACGAGATCCGGAAGGGCAACTTCCGGAGCGACCTCTACTACCGGCTGAACGTAATCGCCGTGCATCTGCCCCCCCTCCGCGACCGGAAGGACGACATTCCGGTGCTGGCCCAGTACTTCCTCGAGAAGATGGCCCCTGCCGGAGAGGCCCCCAAGTCCCTCTGCGCCGAAGCCATGGCGGCCCTCAACCGGCACCCCTGGCCCGGAAACGTGCGGGAGCTGGAGAATGCCCTGGAGCGGGCCGTGGTCCTGAGCGGGAAGCGGGCCGAAATCCCCTTCGAGTCCCTCCCGGACCGGGTCCGGGAGGAGCCCACCGAGCGCCTGGTGAAGGAGGAGGCGCCGGAGAACCCTCCCATGGAGGTCATCGAGCGGGCCTACATCGAGTGGGTGCTCCGGGCCGAGGGGGGGAACAAGAGCCGGGCCGCCGAGGTCCTGGGGATCGACCCCTCCACCCTCTACCGGAAGATCGCCCGCTACGGACTGGCGGAGGGGTAGGGCTCGGCGAAGCGTGACGTGATCAGGGGAGGGGCCACCTGCAGGCCTCAGCGCGAATGAGCCCTCATCCGCAGGAGGATGAAGGCGCCCAGGGCGACACCGGTCACGAGGCGCGGCCAACTGAACGCGAATCCATCGTCACGCGCGGAAGGATCCACGGTCCACGCCGTTACCGACCCACACCTGCTGTTCGAGAAGGGGAAGAGCATGGTGCCACCCCGATGAACCTCGAGTCCCTCCAGGTCCGCCGGACGGACCAGGTCATCGATGAGGACACCGGTTCCCAGGTTGATCCCGTCCACGACCACGTCGGGGCGACACCCCCCGCGAAGCAGGACCACCGGGGTTTCGGTCCGGGTTCGTCGGATGGTGACGCCGGGCACGTTCCGGAGGACGTCACTTGTCAGGTACCCTCCGGAAGCGGTGATCTCCTCCCGCGTGAACGTGCTCCCTGACCGGGCAGACTCCCGCCGCTGGTAGAAGCCCACGCTCTCGAGGGTCCGGCTTCGACGGCTCAACACCACCAGCGCGTCGAGTTCGACGGCCTGCGGGACGAGTCCAACGAGCAGATGCGAGTCTCCGGTCACGGTGAGTTCCTGGACCACCCTCTGGTAGCCCAGAGCCCTCACGGACAGTTCGTAGCGGCCTGCCGGCAACCCGGTGAACTCGAACCTCCCGCCTGTTCGTGCCACCGTCTCGAAGGTGGGCCCCGGACCATCGCCCCCTTCGACCTCCAGAACCAGGCGCAGGGCCGCCGCCGCGACCCCGGTCCGCAGGCTGCGGTCCTCCACGACTCCGCTCAGCGTGGCGGAGCCGGGGCCTGCGCCCTGAGCCGCCAGGGGCACGGGTGATCCGGCGATGAGGACTGCGCCCACGATGGCGGCCGGCCAGGCAGTGCCTTGGAGCGAGGACATGGGGATCTCCATGGTGGGAGAGCGGCCCGGGTGCGCGGGTTGCGGATCAGAGCGTGCGGAGGTACTGGATCAGGGCCTCCTGGGCGACCCGGTCCAGGGAGCGGAAGCGACCGCGGGCTCCGGCCGCTTCTCCGCCGTGGTACTCGATGGCCTCCCACAGGGTGCCGGCGCGGGAGTCATGAAGGTACACCCGGCGCTCGGAGAGCCCCATGAGCATCTCGGTCCGGAGCTCGGATCCTGATGCGGAGGGTGCACACACGTCAGCGAGGTCGGGGCCCATGTCATGGAGGAGCAGGTCCGAATAGAGGTAGACCCGCTGGTGGGCCAGGGCTTCCACAGGGTGGGGCCCCGTGTCCATGAAGGGCAGATGACATCCAGCGCACCCGATCTCGCGAAAGAGCTCCCCCCCCCGGGCCACCAACACCTGCGTGTCGGGGTCCTCGGGGGTACGTCGGCCCATGGGCGCAAGAAACCGGACGAAGTCGGTGATCAGTTCAAGGGACCTGAGGTCGATCTCCGGGTTGGGAGCGGGGTCCGTGCCCGCAGGGAGCGGACGGAGGTTGGGCCCCCGCTCCTCGGGATGGAGGGGAGTAGTGAGCCCCATTTCGAGGCGGGAAGCCTCCTCGACGAAGTCGAAAAGGGTTGCGACGTCGCCCTTTCGGCCAAAGCGGGCAAACCTCCCGGCGCCATCACGTCCGGCACGCCCGGAAAGCTCCCCGTGAGGTCCGGGGTCCCCCACCCTCGCCAGAATGACCTCTTCCGGTATGGCCTCCACGAGTCCAAGCCCGAAGAGGAAGGGGACGTTGAAGCGACCCACTTCCGTGGCCCCGTCGGGGACCTCTTCGAAGAAGATGCCATGGGCCTGAAGGAGCGGGGTGGCCTGCTGTCGAATGTTCGCGCCCTCCCCGTCGAGGAGGTCGCAGGTTCCGTCGCTCCGGACCGCCGTGGCGCGCACCATGAACTGGTCGCCGGTGCCCCCGTCGGCCGGGTCCGTATGGCAGGCATTGCAGGCGTTCTCGTTGAAAAGGGGGCCGAGGCCGTCCTCCGGCGTGAAGACGCGGCGGAAGAGCGCGCCTCCACGGGC
This sequence comes from Gemmatimonadales bacterium, assembly GCA_050485725.1. Taxonomy (GTDB): domain Bacteria; phylum Gemmatimonadota; class Gemmatimonadetes; order Longimicrobiales; family Gaopeijiaceae; genus SKNW01. The sequence goes on from JBJHBX010000007.1 coordinate 9,658, forward strand.
GAAGCGTTCGGCTTCCTCGAGCGTGAGCCCCGGGAGGGCCGCGCCGAGGGCATCTGCATGAACGGCGGGGACCGGGGGCGGAGCCGGAACACCGTCGTCGACGCACCCCACGAGCACCATCGACAGGGGAAGAGTCCGGAAAAGGTGTCGGCCCGGTTGCGGAGGTCGGCGCAGCAGGGGGTGCATGAGACCGGTGGGCTGCAGGGCAAGGAAGGGCAAAGCAGAAACCCCCCGGCCGCCCGAGCGGCGACCGGGGGGCCTTCTGCCCTTCCGGTTCAGGGGCGGGGCAGGTTGGGGTTGCCTTCGTACTCGGTGGAGGGAAGCGGGAAGCACTCCGCGTCCCCGTACTGGCCCCACTCGGGCGTCGGGTGGACGCCCGAGGGGAAGAAATCTCCGACACCCTGCGCCTTCCAACGACGCAGGTCGCCCAGGCGGAACCCACCCAGATACAGGTCCCGGCCGCGCTGTTCACGAAGTTCGGCCATGAGCGCGGCACCGGACAGGTTCACGGGGGGCTGGTTGCCGTAGGCACGTCGCGCGTTCACGAACTCGAGGGTGGTGCCGGCCGGACCGGTCCCGTCAGGTCCGGCGGCCTCGTAGTAGTGATGCATGGCCTCGAGGCCGTCGGCGATGAGGATGTTGGTGTCCGGGCCATAGAGCAGTGGCTGCCCTCCGCTGGCCAGCGTCTGGCCGTTGTACCCGCCGTATCGGAGGCCCTGGTAGGGCTTGTAGAGCCGCGTCAGCGCGTTGTGACCGAAGGTCCAGTCCGAGGTGTGCTGCACGCGCGGATCGGTCTGCTCGGCAACCAGCCCCTGCTGTCCGAACTCGCCGGCCAGGAAGTTGGGGTGCACGCCGATGCGGTGGTTCGCCCCGGTGACACCGGTCCACATCGTGTTGCGCTCGGACGCCGAGTTGTTTCCGTACTCGGCCCACCGCTTGAAGTCGAGAGGTACGTTCGCCGCATAGCTCATCACCGCGGCCGATTCTCCCCGCCCGAGGGCGGCCCGGGCGGCACCGACCCGGGCAAAGTTCAGCGCATCGCTCGCCCCGGCGGCCTGAGCGACGGTAATGGCCTCATCGAAACGCTCCAACGCCATCCCGAACAGTTCGTCGGGCGAGAAGGTCCGGGAGCTCAGCTTGATGGAGGCCTCGCACATGATCTCCCCCATCAGCAGGTAGCTGTAACCGGCGTAGGCGAGGGTCACGGCAAGGCGGGGATCGGTGGACGGCTCCGGCAGCAGGCCTCCCCGGAAGCGTCCACTCACGCTGTCGGCCATGACGAGCGCCCGGGAAAGGGCACCGAACATGCCGCTGGCGTCGCCTTCGTCGAAGCGGACCATTCTCTGGCTAAGCCGAGCCGTGGCCTCCCAGTTCACCCCGGTGATCTGCTCGTCGGTGAACATGCTTCCCCGCCAGATCACGGGGTCGTCGTACATGGCCTGGAAGTCTCCGATCACGCTGTTGTAGAGGATCGGAATGAGCTGGGGGTTGTCGAGCGATTCCTCCGGGATCTGAGCGGGGTTCTCCACACTCAGGAGGTCGTCGCAGCCTGCGGCCGCCACGAGGGTCAGGGCCGTCAGGGCCATGACGCCCCGTCGGGCCAGGGTTTCAAGGGTTCGCATGGGAGTTCTCCCTCTCCGAAAGTGGGACGCAGTCGTGCTCGTCGTCGTGTCGATGGGATCCATGAGGCCTCAGAACTCGAACCGCATGCCGACGGCGAGGCGCCGCGTCATGGGCGTAGAGGCGTAGTCGAGACCTCCGAACTCCGAGGTCGGGTCCCATACCACTTCGGGGTCAGCCTTCCCCCAGGGCTCGTACCTCGTCCAGATCCCCAGATTGCGTCCCGAAACCGTGAGACTCGCCCCGCTGGCCCGGACCGCGCCCAGCCATTCGGAGGGGAGGCGGTAGGTAAGGGAGATCTCCCGGAGCTTGATGAAATCGGCATCGAGGATGTGCGTCCTGGTCTGCAGGCTGGTCCACACCGCGTGCTGCTCGGGCGGTGCGTCCGGGTCGTTCACCTCCCAGTGGTTGGAGTCGAGACGGCTCCGTACCGAGCAGATGGCGCACCACTGCTTGTTGCCGCCCTTGTAGTCCAGGTGCGTGTAGAGGGAGAGGTTCCCCATGAAGGTGAAGGTGTTGGAAAGCCCCATCTCGCGGGTCGGAAGGAGTGGGCCTTCGTAGATCTCGTTGTCGAAGTCCACGGTTACCGAACCATCGGGGTTCAGCACCGGGTTGCCCTGAGCGTCTCGAACCACATCGACCGACCAGAATCCGCCGAGGGGATATCCCTCCCGATGCCGCTGTACGGAAGCGAAGGACCCGAAGCGGATCTCGTCCAGCGCGCCCCCGAACGAGACGAGTTCGTTGCTGTTTGTTGCGAACGAGGCGAGGATGTCCCACTCGAAGTTGCGGCGGTAGATCGGGGTTCCGGTGATCATGAGTTCGAGGCCGGTATTGGAGATCTGCCCGATGTTCTGTCGGCTGCTCCCCTCGAACCCGGACGACCGGGCATTGGGCACAAAGATCAGCGCATCCTTCGTCTGCTGGTTGTAGTAGGTGAACTCGACACCCATCCGGCCCTCCAGCATGGACGCGTCGAACCCGATCTCGAGTTCCTGCCCGGTCTCGGCCTTCAGGTTCGGGTTGCCGAAGGAAGCGGCGCGGAGCTGGTTCACGGTTTCGTCGCCGATGACCGTGGTGGCGGGACTGTAGGTCCGGTCGGCGGCAAAGGGGGGCGGAGCGTTGCCGGCCCTTCCCCAGGCGGTACGAAGCTTCAGTTCGTCCAGCCACCCTGCGTTCTGCAGAAACCCTTCTTCCGAAATGATGTAGGCGAGCTGGGCCTTGGGGTAGGTGACGTACGAGAACTCGTTTCCGAACGCGGAGTTGTCGTCCAACCGGACTGCCACGGTGCCATAGAGGCGGTCCCTCCACCCGAGTTCGCCCTGCACGAACACGCCGAGGGAGGTCTGCTCGGATCGTCCCTGACCGGCCTCGGTGATTGCCGCTGCACTCACCAGATTCAGGTTGTTGGCCACGAGCCCGCTCCCCGTGACCGAGTGGGATTCGGACTGGCGGCGGTTCATCTGGAGACCGAACGAGAGCCCGCCGGCATAGCTCTCCGACAGGGTACGGTTCAGGCTCCCCACGTAATCCACGGTCCACTGGTGAACCACGGGGAGTGTGCGGCTGATCTGTCCGGTTCCCTGCACGGCTCCCCAGGGAGCACGCCCGGTTTCGTCGATGCGGTAGAAGGTCTGGTTGACCCGGTCGCCCTTGTCCATCCCCAGCGTGATGCGGTTGGTGAACCAGCCGGTGGGGTTCCAGTTTCCGATCAGGCCGATGGTGGTCCGCTCGACCCATTCCTGCTGGTCGAACTCATTGGCCAGGTACCAGGGGAAGCCCCGCCACCCCGGCTCCCACGGGGAGTTCGCTCCCGGCTGGCCACGCAGGCCGTTGCGCAGGATGCTGTTGGAGGCATTGTTGTTCAGTGGCATCTGCGTGTGCGTGCGGGCGTACCCCATGTTCACCGAGAAACTGGTGGTAGCCGACGGAATGACGGTGAAGTTTGCGCGGCCGGAACGGCGATCATGGAAATTGTTGTAGTAGACACCCTCGGAACGCGCGTCCTGGAAGGAGAGGAAGAACCGATAGGCCTCCCCGCCACCCCGGGCCGAGATGTCGAAGGTGGAGTGGTCGCCGTCGCGGATGGCACCCGGCGTATCGCGGATCGGGTTCTCGGAAAGGAGCGTTCCCACCGGCTGCCCCTGGCACCCTGGGAACCCCGCGGCGTTGTTGATGCGGGCCTGCGTGCACGTGAAGTAGTTCATGGGCGGATCCAGAAGCCACCCGATGCTCCCCTGCTCATAGGAGGCGGTCCACTGGACGGCACCTCCGCTCTGGCGGCCCTGCTTGGTGATGATCTGGATCACGCCACCTGCGGCATCGGCCCCGTACAGGGTGGCCGCCGCCGGCCCCTTGATCACCTCGATGGACTCCACATCATTTGGGTTGATGAAGTCGAGTGCGTCGCGGGACTGGACGGTGCTTCCTCCGCCCACGGTCCCTGACTGCACGCGAATCCCATCCACGTAGATCACCGGTTCCTGGCCGGCGGTGAGGGACCCGGCCCCACGGATCCGGATTCGGGAGGAGGTGCCCACCTGGCCCGAGGTGGAGAGCACGGTGAGACCGGGCGCCCGGGCCCCCATCATCTCGTTCATCGAGGTAACGGGCGCCATCTGCGTGAGGCGGTCCGCGTTGATGGTCGTGACGGTATTCCCCACCGAGCGTCGCTGGGTCTCGCCGGCGACCCCGGTGACGATCACCTCATCGAGCTGCACGGCGGCCTGTCGGATGGAAAAATCGAGGACAACCGTTTCACCTGCGACGACCGTCGCCTCTTCCTCGACGAAGCGATACCCGAGCATCTGGACCCGGACCGTGACGCTCCCGGGCTCGAGGTTCGAGATGGTGTACTGGCCCTGTGCGTTGGCCACCGCACCGCGGGTGGTTCCCACCACCTGGACCTGGGCGCCCGCCAGGGGCCGCATGGTCACCGCGTCGGTGACCTGCCCCCGGATCGTGCCGGTGGATTGGGCGAGCACTTCCTGCGTGGGGAAGGCCAAGAGCAGGCCTCCCAGCAGGAACATGCCTCTCGAGCGAACGAGTTTGATCCGCATCTTCCTCCCTCCTGGATGAGATAGGGTGACGGGCCAACGCGCGGGTGTCGGGCCTGGCGCCGCTGAGACCGCGTTGTCGGGGAGATCTGCCAGCGTACGTCTGGGCATCCTTGCTGTCAAGAATCCGTGAGCACGGCGCACGAAACAGGTGGCGGTCCGTCATCGACGGTCAGGGAGTTCAGTGTGTTGTCAGATTTCTTGAGCGGATCCGAAGGGGCCGGGGGTGGTGCATCGCGCCGCGCGCGAAGGCCTGTGCAACGCGTTCGTGCATCGTGCCCACGCGAAGGGGGTTTCGACAGCCGAGGGGAGCATCGGTGTGGTTCATCGACGATCACCGGGACGTCTGCAGGGTCGAGCCGATCTGCCGTGTGATCCCGACCGCCTCGCCTACATGCGACGCCTTCCGGGCCCGGGAAGCCAGGCAGAGCCTTCGGTCCGGGGGCGCGAAGTGGGTCGGGGAGCTCAAGCCCGAGGTCCAGCACGTGTGGGTCAAGAACCTGAAAGCCTACGGCGCCGAGAAAGGTTTGCCGGCAGCTCAACCGGGTAACCGTTCCCGTGGCCCGTCGCACAGTCGAGCGGCCCATGCAGGAGCTCGTGTTCGAAGAAACGGTGCGCGGTGGCCAGTGCCGCGCCACGGTCTCGACCGATGAAGCGGACCGTTCGATGGATCGGGTGAATCGGGACTCCTCGGCGGGCCGATGGAACCAGCTCTGGGTCGCGGGTCCTACGTACGTGGCCCCCTGGAGCGACTTCGGATCGTGGGCCGGAGAGCGTTCGGCTCGCTGAGGAATGGCTTGGTGCTCGATTCGGATCATCCATGTCAGAGGTCGAAGGTCCCTCCGCTGCCCGACGTGGGGTGAGCGCGGCCGGAGTGAGAGTGCGTGATGCCGCTCCCCGACCTGACCACTGCTCAAGGCCCATCTGAGATCCGGGAGCGAGGCGACGGGAGGGGCCTGCGGTCCGTCTGGCGCCGGGTCCGCCGCCCGATCTTGTGGACTTCACGTCTGGGCGCTCCCGACGTCATCGCCCATCCACTCGCCACGAACGGTGTGCCTCCGGTCGCGGCCCTCTGCGGGTCCGGTCAGGCGCCCTCTGCGGCGCTCCCTGCTGGACCCCCGCAACACGCCGGGCATGTGGCCCCGATGGTCGCGTGGGAAGCGCAAACCAGGGGCGGGCTGACGACGAGAGGCAAGCGATGGATCCCGGCGGGCTCACAGCCCGTGGGCGGCTCACCCGTCGTGCGCTCAGTCGCTCCTTGACGCACCGTTCGGCCTCCCGTTTGTGCCCTCACCCTTCAGGCCTCCGGGTGCGATGGCGGACGCGCCTCGAACGCCCGTTCCACCTCCCTCCGGATATAGCCGGATTCGGGTGTGCCCTGTTCTGCCCTGCGGTCGGATGAGCCGACCGCGCGGACCCGGATCATCCAGGCGAATCAAGGCACAGCGCCCAAGCATCAGAGGCGGTCGGAGGCGCAGTTCCCGGGAAGGGCACCCTTGCATGCAGTTTTCCTTGCGTAAGTCATCCCCTCCCTCCTATGATGTCGAGACCTGTCGCTGGTGCGGTTCGCACATCCGGAGGTTCGGTACTACGAAACCCGGCCTCAGAGGTCGGTGGACGTTGCGAGATCGCACCGTACACACTTTCTTTGCACGAGGAGGGCCGGTATGAAGAAGCTTCGATTGGACCTTGAGGACCTCAAGGTCGACTCGTTCCAGACGGTACCGACGCCGAAGATGGCCGACGGGACCGTGATGGGACACGGCGTAACGGAGTTCGCATGCTTCACGATCGATCCCGCTGATCCGTGCATGACGCAGCCGGGCTGGACCTGCGTCGGTGCCGAATGCACCGGTGGAGGTGACGCCACGCTGATTTGCAGTGAGGCCACCTGCTGGCAGGAGACGTGCAACGGCCACACCTGTGGGCACTACTACAGCTGCCAGATGACGGGTGCGCAGTGCAGTTGCAATGAAACGGAGGGCGCGTGCACGTGGGGGACCCAGGAGACGTGCGCAGGCTACGACCCCCCCTGTCCCGTCTAGACCCGATCCGGGTGCTGGCCCAGTTACCCGTTCGCAACCTTGGCGGTCGGTGACTGGGGAACTGGATGGGCGGAACCGGCGGGCCGACCCCGCACTCCCTGAATCGCCTCGGGTGCACGCCCGGGTTGAGGATCGGGTGAGGCCCGCCGGCGATCCGGTTGCGCCAACGAGAACCACGCCCTTCGCAGGCGACCGCATTTGCCCCAACCCATCTCTTATGAACGCATGGCCCACGCAACTCTCTCGCACCTTCGTCTGCCGAGTTGCAGGCGCTCGGTACTGCACCCTGGAAAGGCTCAGCGCTCCGGACCTCTCCCGGAGCGTTGACGAACTTCTTGCTCTCGAAACGTCCATCCAGGGCGATCTGGCGGTGGCATCAGCGACACTGTACCGCTTGGTTGGGGGCGCCGAACGCCCACAAAGGAAGCAGCTGATCTCACTCCGGCGAGACCTCTACAATCTCCGACCCCCATCCACGGCGCGGCTCGAAAGAGCGCTCGTGGGAGTGGCCGATGAGGACGCATCCGCGTTGCGGCTTTTCGCCTCGAGGATCAGGCGACTTCGGGAACTCGAAGCCGCCTTCGAAGAAGACTTTCGATCTGTCCTGCCACGCGTGCGCGAAAGCTTCCAGGCTCTGCTCAGGAACGCCTCCTTCCGGACCGCTCTTGCGCTCTCAAGCACGTCGCTTTATCGGAACCTGACGCGATATGAATCCGGTGGGTCGAACCCCACTGCGCGGGACCGAAAGGTCGAACGAGGGCTCCTGCGGTACTATACCCGGGTGGCGGCGAAGGCGACACCGTTTTCCACCTTCTGTACGGTCCTGCCCGTTCGCCCTGTCGTCGGGACAGACGTCGGTGGCTCCATCCGCATCAAGGGCGATGTAGGGCGGAAGAGAATTTTCGTTCGGCTCAACAAGCGCCTCTACGGTACCTTCTTCTCAATCTTGGAACGCCGCCCGGGAATCCGCCAGCATTTGAACGTGCGCCTGAACTCGACGGCCCGTAGCAACGGCGACGGTCGCATTGTCTACCTCGCATCGATCGGAGGCAGGGAGGTTTTCCAGCGTCTGGTGGCGGGAGAAGCGCTGGCACGAATCACCGAAAGGCTAGAGGAGGAACGGACGACGACGCTCGGTGAGTTGACTGGGATCATCGCGAGCGACTCCAGCTTCGATGCCTCGCCCGAAGAGGCCGCTGCCTTTCTGGAGCGGCTCGTGGAGATTGGGCTCCTGCGGCTGGATGCCGGGGTGCGCGAGCAGGACACGGACTGGGACATCCCGTTCGGCGCCTTTCTCGAGAACACCGGTGACCCCCACGCGAGGGAAGTTGCCGCATTCCTGCGGTTCGCCCGGGAGTGTAGCGAGCGATACCAGAACGTTCCAGAGGGGGAGCGGAGCGACCGCATCAACGAACTCGGGGATGCGCTCGCCGCCACGCTCTCCTCGATCGATGCACCCGCGCCAGGACGGACCATCCCGTTCTACGAGGACGCCACGGCGGATGCCGTGGTGGAGATTTCCATCGACAAGAGGAGCGGCGAAGCCTTCGAGGCCCTGAAGGAGTGGATTCAACGCACGCGTGTGCTGGCATGGCCGCGTGCCGAGGTCGCGACGATGCGCCGGTTTTTTCAGCAACATTACGGCCCTGGGGTGGAATCAGTTCCCCTACTTACCTTCTACGAGGACTACTACCGCTTGCATTTCAAGCAGCACCTGGAACGGGTTGCGCAGGGAGGCCGACAGGATGACTACAACTCGGGCAATCCTCTTGGGTTGGCGATCATCGACGAGATCAGCGAGGGGCGACGGCGGCTGGCTGCCCTGATGCAGCGCCGATGGGTGAACAGCCGGGAATCCGAGGTCATCGACCTTGATGGGCGCGACCTCGATGCTGCCCTGCGGGACGTGCCAAGTGATTCCGGGGTGGCGTTCTCGGCGAGCGCCTTCGCGGTGCTCGGGGAAGACGTGGAAGGTGAAGCAATCATCGTTCTGAAGGACGGTGGCTACGCGGCCGGATACGGCAAGTTCTTCTCTCGCTTTCTCTACATGCTTCCGTTGGAGGTCACGGAGGAAATTCGTGCCCAGAACGAAGCGCTCTCGGAGGACTTCCTCGCGGAAATCTGCGGGGACGCGAACCACAATGCGAATCTCCATCCGCCCCTACTTCCATGGGCGATCTCCTATCCCACCGGATCGGGAGCGGATGTCGGCCCGACTCTTCGATGTTCGGAACTCTCAGTGGAGCCCGACCCGCACGATCCGGATGCGCTCTGCCTCAGGCACGCTGCCACAGGGAAACGTGTGAGCCCGGTTGATCTGGGTTTTCTGAACCCCCGGCTCCGTCCGCCTCTCTATCAGCTCCTGATCCACTTCATGCCCCCGGTGGCCTTTGGACCTCTCCTCCCGGGTCACCCGCCGGGGCCCTTCCCGGAACCGGAGCGAGGCACGTCGGAAGGGACGACGAATGGGGCCGAAGTTCTTGCGACCGCTGGGACCGACCCGCCCGAGCCCTCCATCACGGTCCGGCCGAGGATTACGTTTCGCAGACAACTCGTTCTTGCGAGAAGACAGTGGAGAGTTCCGGATGTACTCCTTCCACAACTGCGCCCAGAAGAGTCTTCAGCATCGTTCTTTCTCCGCGTCAACCGATGGCGCGCCGAACACGACATACCTGAACGCGTGTATCTGAAGGTCCACCCGGCCCGCCCTCCTGTTGCCGGCTCTGCGCCCGGTCAGCAGGGCGAACCCGAGTCCCGCCCAAGCTCCGACGAAGGGGAAGCCACTCAGAGAGAAGACGCCCCTCACGGTCACGTGCCCCCCCCCGAGACGGCATCGCCTGCCCACAAGGGGGAACCAGAGGGCAGAGAGAACAGACGTCTCTTGGAGCGGAACGCGACCCGTTCGTCGCGCGACCACCAGAAGCCTCAGTTCATCGACTTCACCAGTCCATTGCTCGTCGAACTGTTCGGTCGCGTTGGCAGCGCGCTCCCTCGCTACTTCGTCACGATGGAGGAACAACTCCCGGATCCGCTATCCCTTGCGAGCGATGGACGCGGCAGGTACGTGACGGAGTTCGTGGTGCAGTATTCCTTCCCCGCGGAAGATCCGGAGCTGTCGCGAGGGAGCGACGAACTTGAGCATTTGGAGGTCCACGCATGAGCGAACAGCCGGGTTCCCGCCGGAAGAGGCCGGGCGTTGCATGGCTCGGGGCTCACCTTTTTTCGGACCTCGACGTGTACGGAGCGGCGTGTGACGCGATGATCCTCGAGGTCGTCCAGCCCATGGTGCGCGAATTCGAACGGCGGGGGTGGATCGACGGCTTCTTCTTCCTCCGTTACGGGGAAGGAGGTCCGCACGTGCGGTTGCGCCTGCGGGGAGAACCAAGCAGGCTGATGGGTCAAGTGAAGCCCGCCGTGCGCACGACGCTGCGCTTGCAGTTTCCGGAGATGCGGGAGGGGATACCGGACCAACCGATACGGTCGCCTTCGCAGGGCCACCCGATCACCGTCACGCACCTGGCCTTCATCGACTATGAGCCCGAGTTCCTCCGATACGGAGGTGTCTCAGCAATGCCGATCGGCGAGCGCATGTTCGAAGCGTCAAGCAACTGTGCGCTCTCGCTGCTCTCGCAGATCGAGGGGAACGACCGCTCGTCGCGGCTCGGCCGCGCCCTCCTTTCCATGGTGGTTCTAATGCACGCGTTCGAACCGTCCTCCGTCGCCGCGGCCCGGCTCGCCCAACGGCACGGCACGGGATACCTCGCGACGCTCGTGAGGGATCGGAAGCGCAGGGAGCCGTGGTGGGATGCGTTCGATGCAGGGTTTGATCGGCAATCCGAAAGGCTGACTGCCCACGTCCATGCGGTGTGGAATTGTCTGGCGCAAGGGGGCTCGGCATCCGATGCCCTGGACCGGTTGAGCACGTCCGCCTCGGGTGTCCGCGATGACCTCGCCGAACTCTGTCGAAGCGGCCAGATCAGTGTGCGCGGAAATCTGGCCCCGGACTGGTCCACCGTGGTCGATGCCATCGTGCCGAGCTATGTCCACCTCATGAACAACCGTCTCGGGATCATGCTCCACGAGGAGAGCTATCTGGCCCACCTGGTCTGTCGGTCGCTCGCGCAGATACACGAGGCGGCGCATCCATGAGCGAACTCACGACTGGAGCTCGCGATCCAGGAGGCGCTTCACCTGTGCCGGGCGCCCAGGCGGAGCATGATCTATTGCTCGGATCCGCCGGGCGCATCGGCGACCGGCTCGTGCGCGACGCGATCCGCGACGAGCTCGGGTGCAGGTGGCAGATCATGACCCCGGACCAGGAGAATCCCGAGTCCGGGGTGGCCGTTCCGAAGGAAGGATCAGGAGCCCTCTACGAAGGCTCGGCGGGGATCGCGCTCTTTCTCGCGGAACTGCACCGGAAGACCGGATGCTCCGACCTCGCCGAGACCGCGCGGGGAGCGCTCGACTTTGCCCTTCACGACGCGTCGACGCGTGCTGAGGACGCCTTCGGCTTCCACACCGGCCGCGTCGGGATCGCCTACGCCGCGGTGCGAGCGGGAGCGCAGGTGGGCGTGGACCTGCGAACGCAGGCCGCATCCGTTCTCCTGCCACTGGTCGGGAACGAAGGCCGCGATCGGGGACTCGACGTGATTGCGGGTGCCGCCGGGGCGATCCCAGCACTTCTCTGGCTTTCCGAGCACCTGGATCGCGAGATCACCCTGGATCTGGCGCGCGGCCTCGCCGACCACCTCGTCGCGTCAGCACGCAAGGATCCGCACGGCTGGTCCTGGGGCAGCCTCCCCACGGCGACTCGAAACTTGTGCGGATACAGCCACGGAGCATCGGGAATGGCCCATGCGCTCCTCGAGATGTATCGGGCAACGGGGGATGGAGAATACCGTTATGGCGCAGAGCAGGCTCTCCTCTACGAACGCCAATTCCTCTCCCAGGAGCAGGGGAACTGGCCGGATTTCCGTCACAAGGTGCTGGGAGAGTATCTTGCCGACCGTCGAATGTCCGAACTGCGCGAACGTCTCCTGGCAGGGGATTCCCTGGAACCGGCCGAGACCACGTACGTGAGGTTCTGGTGCCATGGCGCTCCCGGCATCGGGCTCGCCCGCCTCCACGCGTACAAGATGCTTGGCTGGCCCCAATACCTTGACGACGCCCGAATCGCCCTTCGGACGACCCTCGAATCCATCGAGAGCGGTGCCACGAACTACTCGCTTTGTCACGGGGTGGGAGGCAACTGCGAGACCTTGTTGCTGGCTGCCCGTGTGTTGGGCGAGATGGATCTGCAGGAAAAGGCGATGCACGCGGCGCTCGCCGGGGTTGAGCGGTACGATGAATCCTCCACGCCTTGGCCATGCGGCACGCTCGGAGGTGTCTCGGATCCTGGTCTCATGCTGGGGGAGGCCGGGATCGGGTTGTTCCTTCTACGCGTCGCCGACCCTTCCGTGGAGTCGGTGCTGCTCACGATGGGACCAGACGGCGACGTCCCGGGAACCGGTTCGGGCCGCCAGGGCTATCAGCGTGCACGTATGGGCGCCGTGAACGCCCATTTCGGCCGCACCCTGCGGCGTTTTGCCCACCTTGGCGCCGAACCCGCTTTCGTCCCGCGGGAGGGATGGAACGGGCCCGACGTCTCCGATGTGTCGGAGGCATATGCAGCCTTGCGAGCCAGCGTCGACGATGCTGAGCCAGCGCTCGGATCACTTCTGGCGGATGCGTTCCGGCTGGACGAGCAACGTTATCAGCTTCTTCTCTCGTGCACCGACCAGACCCAAGAGTTCCTCGAGCGATTGGCGCGACGCGCGCCCGCGGAGATGGATTGGGGGAGTGCTCGTCTCAGGCTCGGCCCGCGTGTCAGGCTCGTCGACACGACTTACGACTGGGACGCGCAAGAGCCGGTGGGGCCTGAGGTTGAACCGTCCGAGGTTTCATACGTCATTTGGCACACCAGCGGCCACACCCTCACGCACCGCCTGAAGCCGCTCGGGTCTGCGGTGTTGCGAAGCCTCGTAGAACCGGGACGCGTCGACGAGGTCGAGGCCCAACTCTCGGCGGCGTTCCCCGATCGCCCTACCTCGACGGACTTGGAGTGGTTCAGCGAACAGGTTCGAAAACAGGTGATGATGGCGTATCACAATCGTTTGATCGTGGAGGACATGGCGAGCCCCTCCCCGAAACACGACGGAGGTAGCGTTGCCCCCCCCGACTCCCGCTGAAATCCCTCCGCTCCGCGAGGCCTTTCAGCAGTTCCTCCGGCTGGTAAGGCTGATCCGCAGCTACTGGGCACCGTTGCTGAAGGGGATGGCGCTCGGGATCGTGGTCGCCCTCCTCGCCATGGTCATGCCCTTCATAAGCAAGCTCCTGATCGACGAGGTGTACCCCACCGGGAACGCCACCCTCCTGCATCTCCTCGTGGGGGGGGTCCTGGCCTTCAGCGTTGCCCGGACGGTGATGGGCGGGATTCGATCCTACTTCACGCAGTATACGACAAGTCACCTTACCGAGTCGACGAACCTCCTCTTCTTCAACCATCTCCAACACCTCCCGGTTCGATTCTTCGACAACCATCGGGTGGGCGAGATCCTGAGTCGCTTCGCAGACGTCCGCAGTTCCTTGTCAAGCGTCTCGAGAGTGTTCGAGACGGTATTGCTGAATGGGATCTACCTGGTGATCGTGCCACCGATCCTCTTCACCTTGCACTGGCAGCTGGCCGTTGTAGCCCTGATCATGCTTCCGGTGACGATAACCATCACGATCTTCTCTGCGCGCGTGCTACGTCGCTTCTACAAGCGGAGCGCCGAGGCTCAGGCGGAACTCAACGCCTACAAGATGGAAGCGCTGAGCCACATTCGGACCCTTAAGGCAATGGCGATGGAGCCCAAGGTCTACCAGTCCGCAACGGCGCAGACCCGTACTACGCTTCAACTGCAGCTCAAGGCTGCCGGACTCGGACAGATTTTCGGAGCCACGAACGCATTCTTCAGAGCGCTCGGAACCGCACTGTTCACCCTCTTCGGTTGGACGCTTGTCATCCGAGGGGAGCTGACCCTGGGAAGCTTCATCGCCTTTTCGGCCTACGTGGGTTATCTCTACAACCCCTTGGCCCAGGTTACCAACCTCTTCGCCGACTTTCAACGCTCGGCCGTAAACCTCGTTCGGATGTTCGAATACCTGGATCTTCCTCCGGAGCAGGATCCTTCACTCAGCTATGAGCCGGCACCACCCCTCGAGCACGTCCTCAACGGCGATATACGACTACGGGAGGTCTCGTTCGGGTACAGTTCAGACAAGCTCGCACTAAGGTCCATCGATCTGCATATTCCACCGGGACAGGTAACGGCGGTCATCGGCCCGAGCGGAGCTGGCAAGTCATCGTTGCTTCGATTGATCACGCGAACCGAGTTTCCTGACTCAGGGCAGATCGAGTTCGACGGACGCTCGGCCTCGAGCTTCAAGCTGTCCGAACTGCGTCGCCAGATCGCGGTCGTGTGGCAGGACTTCGGGCTCCTCAAAGGCACGATCCGGGAGAACCTGGTGCTCGGTGCCGACAACCCACCTCAGGAGCTGATCGATGAGGCCATCCGGATCTGTCAACTCGACGAACTCATCGCAGAGCTCCCGCAGGGTTGCGACACACCGGTCGGGGAGTGGGGAGCCACGCTCTCCGCAGGTCAGCGGCAGAGGCTCGCGATTGCACGAGCGCTCTTGATGGATGCTCCGATCGTCGTGCTCGACGAGGTCACCGCCAACGTCGATCCCGAGACGGAGCGGGAAATCCTGCGGCACCTGCTTCCCCGGCTCGTGGACAAGACCCTCATATTCGTAACGCACCGGGTGTCGACCGCGGGGCTCGCGGATCAGATCGTGGTGCTGGACCAAGGTGCCGTGGAGTGCGTCGGCAGTCATGAGGGGCTGCTGGAGAACAGCCCGGTCTATCGACGGCTACTTGGAGTCGACGAGAGGGGCGCCAGCAGGGCTCGTCGTTTCAGAATCACGGGCCCTCCGGGCTGACGCGAGGAGTTACGAAGCTCATGTCCCCCGATCATCGTCCCGCCGTGACGCACAAGGACCCCCACCTTCCGGCCATCGGAGACGAAGGCCAGCCCGGTGCCGGACTGGTGAAGCGAGCGGTCTCAGCCACGCTGTGGGTGCTCTTCGTGTTGGTTGTGCTTGCCGTGACCGCCGGGAGTCTGATCCAGATGGACGTGGTCGTCAAGGCGAACGGGAACCTGGAACCGCGGACGATGGCGACGGTCCGCGCGCAGGAGCCGGGAGTGGTTCATGAGGTTTTCGTTCGATCGGGGGACACGGTCGAGGTCGGGCAGGAACTCGCTCGTGTCGCTGGGCACGACCTGGAGGCGACCCTCCGCGAGTTCGAGGTTCGTGCCCGGGCGACACGACTTGAGCACGCACAACTTCTCTCGAGGAACGCTTTCGGGCGTCGACAGCTTGAGCAGCAGCTGGTCGTCGCCGAAGCACGGCTCGCCTCCGCCAAGGCGAACCTTCTGAGGCAAGTCACCGTGTTTGGCGGAGAGGTGAGCGTGGACTCGCTGATGGAGAATCACGAGTTCGGGCACCACGTGGGGTTCGACGTAGCGATGGCTGAGCTTCGTTCCAGCGAGGCAGAACTCGAACTCAGTCGGATCGCTCTGGAGGAGTTGGAGGAAAACCAGCTCGATGTCGATCGCTTTGCTGCCGAGGTGGAACAGCTCGAAACCCAGGCAGAGGAGTTCCGTCGCCGCCTCGAGAGGACGTCGTTCACATCCCCGATTCGAGGGGTGGTTGTAACCGAGGAAATTGAGCGTCGCATCGGCTCGTTCATTCAGCAGGGCGAACCGCTGTTGGATGTCGTGGACCCCACGGCATGGCAAGTGGTTGTCATGGTTCCCCAACGCGATGTTCGCAGCGTGCGGACCGGAGACCGTGTGCGGGTCGACCTCGTTGCGTTCGCCTCTGGAGAACCAAGGCGTCTGGAGGGCACGGTCATCCGCGTGGCTCGGGATCCCGCCGAACTCCCTTCGGAGGTGACCGGGGTGATGGGACGATACCGGATCGTGGTGGAACTCGAGCACGGCGCCCTCGAGGCCGAGACAGTTGCACAGTTCCGGCGGGGTTTCTCGGCCGATGTCCGAGTGATCACGCGTTCGGGCCGCGCCATCTCCCTCTTGTGGGACTACGTCATGAACTGGGGCGACGAGAGATGACTGCGCCGTTGGACCTACGCCCGGGCTGGCTACGCACCGAACTCGACGAATCCACGGGCAAAGGGGTCCGCGTCGCTGTGGTCGACAGCGGATGGGACCGCGCCATCCCGCACGCACGAGTCCTCCCGGGCGTGTCCTTTGTGGACCCGGAGAACGACTTCGCCACCTTGCAATCAGAGGACGACCAGGACCGGATCGGGCACGGAACCGCCTGTGCCGACCTCATTCTCCGGATCGCGCCCGGATGCACGGTCACACCCGTCCGGACCTTCGGGCGCAAGCTCGAGACCTCGGTACAGACCCTGTGCGATGCGTTGCACTGGTCCGTGGACGAGGGTTTTGATGTCATCAACCTGAGCCTGGGGACGCGCCTTCCCGAGGCCATGATGCCGATCTACCGGGCCTGTGAGCGGGCCGTAGAGCAGGGCCTCGTGGTTGTCGCAGCGGCCCGCGGACACAGTCAGGGCACATACCCTGCAGTGTTCGCCAATGTGATCGGCGTGTATTCTGGCCGCTTCCATCATGTGTGCGAGTTCGGGCTGCACGAGGGTTCCGCGCTCGAACTCGAGGGTTTTGGTGCCCCACAACCGCTCCTCCAGTTGGGAGGAAAGCGAGTCCCTGCTCGGGGGCCCAGCTACTCCGCTGCCGCAACGTCCGGAATCGTGGCGTTGATTCGAGCCCGCTACCCTGGTGCCACGTTGGTCGAGGTACGGAGCGTGTTGGGCCGGATCGGCGCCCCGAATTCAGGCAAGAGGGCGGCCAACGCTCACGGCGCGTAGTCTCCGCGCAGTGGCCAATTGCCTGGGTTCAGGTGGGCGGTTGCTCGTCGTTCGGTCACGTGGGGTTCCGGCAGGACCTTACCGTTCCTCGGAGGGCCCTCGATCTGGAGGATCCGGGCCACCCGGATCGTTGGGCTCCACCGTCGCTCGATCGATGGCAGGGGCATACGATACCTGAGCGTCGATGGAGCGGCGTCGGTCTCGAGCGCGGGCGGGGACTGCACGGGTCTCAAGCGGCAGCGCGCTGGGTTTGCGGGAGACCCAGGGGTTCGAGAGGGTGTGCTCATGAACAGATCAATGAATTGCTCCCCGACGTGGGGGAGCGGGCACTGTGAACGGGGCTGGAGCCCGAGAAGGAGTCGCCGTAGCAGCCGGCGCCGATCGGGCCGATCTCGGAGAGGATCGGACCTACCTCGAGGTCGCTTCGGCACTGGGTGCGCCGGTCCGAGCTGGACGCGGTTCGGCGCTTCGTTTCACGTGGTGCTCACGGGAACCTCTGCAGCACCACCCGAGAGCGAGCTCTTCGGCCATGTGAAGGGGTCGTTCACCGGGGCGGTGAAGGACCGCGACGGCCTCCTGGTGGCGGCCGAGGGGGGGACCTTCTTCCTGGACGAGGTGGGCGAGATGTCGCCCCAGACCCAGGTCAAGCTCCTCCGGGCCCTGCAGGAGCGCGAGGTGATCCCGGTGGGTGCCACCCAGTCGGTGCCGGTGAATGTGCGGATCATCGCCGCCACGAACCGCGACCTGGAAGACGAGATCCGGAAGGGCAACTTCCGGAGCGACCTCTACTACCGGCTGAACGTGATCGCCGTGCATCTGCCCCCCCTCCGTGACCGGAAGGACGACATTCCGGTGCTGGCCCAGTACTTCCTCGAGAGGATGGCCCCTGCCGGAGAGGCCCCCAAGTCCCTCTGCGCCGAAGCCATGGCGGCCCTCAACCGGCACCCCTGGCCCGGAAACGTGCGGGAGCTGGAGAATGCCCTGGAGCGGGCCGTGGTCC
>JBJHBX010000008.1:0-27012 GCA_050485725.1 Gemmatimonadales bacterium
CCCACCCCCCCTTCCCTTCTTGGAGGTTGGACGTTCCAGAAACTCTCGGTCTCTCGACCGAAGGTAGCTCCGGTGCTAACGCCTATTCTACCGCCCCGAGGGCCGTTTTCGCGTGCATCGGTCCAGGCCCCTTTTCCTGCATCCGAGGCAGGTAACGTGGCCTGCGAAAGCATCGGCCAGGATGCCACGAGATCGGTGCCGGCGCAAGGATGAGCTGCGCCGGTCGAGAGGATCCGGTTCCTTGCGTCGAGGGCAAGGGCTGGAGCCCATGGGCGTCCCGGATATGCTGCCGGAGCTCTCCCTGGCCGTGCCGGGGCCATGGGGGAGTACGACGGCCGGCATGGGGCGAGGTCGGCCGGTGTGGTACCGGCCGCGCCCTAGAGGGTGTCCAGCGGACTGCGGACCCCGCGTCCGCCCCGGTTCAGGACGTGCGTGTAGATCATCGTCGTCTGGACGCTTCGGTGGCCCAGCAACTCCTGGATGGTCCGAATGTCGTACCCGTCCTCGAGGAGGTGGGTCGCGAACGAATGCCTGAAGGTGTGGCAACTCGCCCTTCGGTTCACTCCGGCGGTCCGGACGGCCTGCTTTACGGCCCGCTGAACGGCCGACGGGTGAAGGGGCCACCTGTACCCCCGTCCGGTGACCGGGTCGGTCTGAAGGCGGGACGCAGGGAAGACCCACTGCCAGCCCCACTCCGTGGAGGCAGAGGGGTATTTTCGGGAGAGGGCCGAAGGGAGCGGCACGTGCCCGGCGCCTCTCTCCAGGTCGCGGGCATGAAGCCGCTTCGACCGCACGAGCTGCACCCTCACCGCTTCGAGGGAGGCCTCGGGGAGCACCGAAATGCGGTCCTGGCCTCCCTTTCCCCGCCGGACAACGAGTTGATTCCGGCTCTGGTCCAGGTCGTGCACCCGAAGGCTCAGGGCCTCATTCAGGCGGAGTCCCGCCCCGTAGAGGAGGAGGGCAACCGTCCGGGCGGGGGGACAAGGCCCGCGAGGACTGCCCTCACCTCGCCCCGCGTGAGCACCACCGGCAGGCGTTGGGGCTGCTTCGCGCGGACGATGGAGCCGTGGAGTTCGGACGGCTCGAGCGGCGTCCTGAGGACCTCCCGATAGAGAAAGAGCAGGGCCGCACGAGCCTGGGCCTGGGTCGAGGCCGCCACCTTGTCCTTCACGGCCAGCGAGGTCAGGAACGCGTTCACCTCGACAACGCCGAGCTCGGCCGGGTGACGGCGCCCATGATGCAGAACGAAGCGGCGAACCCAGTGGACGTAGGCGCGTTCGGTCTGCCGACTGAAGTGCCGGGCCCGGATCGCGGACGCCACATCTCGCAGGAGCTGGGATCGGTAGGGAGGATCCATGGTCCCTGAATGCTTGCCTCCCCGGACGGGCCATCCCATGGCAGCGGGGGACGAGAGGAGGCCCGCCATGGTCAGGGCTCAGGTCACGGTCCATTGGAAGAAGAGGTCGACCGAAATCGCCAGCAGGAAGAGCGGGACGGCGCCGATCCGAAGGGAGCGTGCCCAGTGCACGTGGTGGTCGTTGCGCCAGATGGCTCGCTCGAGTTCTTCACGGACCGAGTCCTCGAAGGCCGCCTCCCCCTCACGGCGGGGCGAATTCGACCCGCGTGAAGGGAGAGCGCCCACGCGCGCGCTTGAGGAACAGGTAGCCGGCGAGTCCGGCCAGGAGCACGGCGTTTGCGACCGTGACGGCCAGCCCGGCTTCGAATCCGTGCGCGCCGCCGGTCCAGCGTGGATCGCCCCCCAGCTCGAGGAGCCCCAGGCTGAGGTCGTAGGATGCAGGCGGGAGTCCCAGCACCACCGAGACGCTGAAGTTCCAGGTGAAGTGGAGCCCAACGGCGAGCCAGATGCTTGGGGCAAGGGCGCGGGAAACGCCAAAGATCAGCCCGGCCGTCATCAGGTTGATGGCCGCAAGGGGGCCTGCAGTGAACGCCGCCGGATGAAGCACGGTGAAGAACAGGCTGGTCACGACAATGGCCGGCCAGACCCCGAACTTCCACTCGATCGCCCCATGGAGATATCCGCGGGTGAGGATCTGCTGGAACGCCACATTGAGCAGGACCGCCAGGGCAACGACTGCCAGCGTCCAGGACGGAACGAGCTTTTCGAGGAAAAGGCTCGTCTGCCCGGTTGCCGCGACGATGGCAAGCGCAACACCCAGCCAGCCCGCGCTCAGGAGTACGCCCGCCGAGAACAAGCGGCCGGCGTTCCGACGCGAGAGCCCGGCATCGACGGCACCTCGCGGAGGAAGGAACCGCTCGAGAGCGAGGGTTACGAGCAGGATCGAAAGGAAAGGAAAGACGTTGAAGACGAGCGTCCTTGCTGTACCCTCCTCCAACGGATGGACGTGCATGAAGGCTCCGACCGCGAGGAGGCCGACCGACGTGACCAGGAGCACCAGGACGAATCGGCCCAAGGTATCGAGTACATCTTTCAGAAACCGACGCACAGGGACCACTCCGCCTGCGCCCAGGATCGTGTGCACCGCCGCGACCTCCCCCGGATCCATGGGCTCGTTCATGGCGAACCGCCTTCCTGCGGGGCGGAGGTCTCGAACCCGCGAACGATGAGCCATCCCGCAAACGACACCTTGAAAAGCCCGCCGGGAAGGAGGAAGCCGAGCCCGGTCTCGACCGCGGTCATTTCGACCATCATGCCCACGGTCAGTGCCGCGTAGCCCGCGACCCCCCAGAGGGCCAGCCACCCAGGCACGATCCGCCGGTGCCTGAGAACGAGCAGGAACGGGAGGCTTCCCAACCCCAGCCCAGCCATGGCGGCCAGGTACGCCAGGTGTCCGGCATTCTCCATCCCCGGGATGCCCACCCCTGCGGCCGTCAACGCGGCGGATACCGCGAGGAGGCCGGCCTCGAACACGCGGGTCGACAGGTAGATCACCGATGCCACCGGTACGATGGGACCGAGGACGTGGAAGGCCAGGAGGCCGATCCCAGCCACGACCGGGGCCGAGGCCATCGCGACGGGGAGCCCGGCCCCTGAACCCGCCTCGACCAGGGCCATTCCGCCACCCCACGTGAGGAAGGCGACGAGGATGAGAACGCCCATGATTCGTGCGGCCATGCGGGGGTCGACTCCTTCCCTCATCCCGGGCCGTCCCTGGTGGGGGTCGTGGACGCACGCGGGACTTGGCGAATCGGCTGCGGGACAGCCGGTATGCCCGTCATCGGTCGCTGCCCTCGGGTCGGGTGAAGGAGAACCCGACCGATCCCCCGATGGTGAAGGCCACGAAGTCGGTCTTCCCCCGCTGCAGCTCCTTCCGGAAGCTGCCATCGGGGAGGTCGGTCAGGTCCCCCTCGCGCAGGTAGTCCACGTCGCCCGATCGCTGGAACCGTGCACCGATGCCGAGTTCGATGGGCCGGCTCTGGATGGGGAGTGCGAACCGGACCCCTCCCCCTCCGCCCCAGGTGAAGGCTGCATCCCGCTGGTTGGTCGTGGTGGCGAAGCCGAAGTAGGGGATGCTCGTCCCCCAGTTCCCGAGCCCCGACTGGGTGGCGTAGATCGAGAAGCCTGCGAACCCGTGAATGTACGGCTGCACCCACGCAGGCTGGACCCGTTGGCCCGCGAGGCTCAGCTCCGGCCCCACCACGAGGGTGAAGATGTCGTTCGTGGTGGCCTCGGTGGCCTCCACCCGGCATCCGGCGCCGGGACGCATGCAGACCTGGCGGGACTCGTGCCCATACGTGAGGGCGGACATGTCCACGCGGGCGGAGATCCGGCTCGTGGCGCCAAGGGGAATGCGCGCACCGAGGGTGAACCCGATGGCACCGTCCACCTGGTCACGGAAGTCTCCCGTGGGCCGGGCACCCGTCATCCCGGCCTCCACCCTTCCGTTCTGGAGGAGATGGGAAGCATCCTGAGCGTGCGCGTCATGACCGGGAAGGACCGAAAAGAGGGCCGCGGCGAGGGCGGCGGAAAAGGGGTTGAAGCGGATCATGGGATGAAGCATTCCGGGTGAAGGTTCATTGGATCTGAGTCTGCCCGGCGAAAGCCGGGAGCGGTGCAGTGCCTTGCTATCTTACACCGTAAGGCTACGGTCGCGGAAGGCCCGACTCCGGTCAAGCCCTTCCGCTCGTGCGTCGGAGTCCCCTACTCGGGACTCGACGTGTCCGGGGCCTCCGAGGACCGGATCTGCACGATGTTCTTGCCACGGGTTCTGCCTGCTCCCTGGTACGAAATGGCCGCGGGGAGCTCCGTGAGCGGGAACCGCTGGTCGATGGGGGCCGTGAGGGTGCCCTGGCCCAGCATGCCGGCCAGGATCTCGAGATCGTCCCCCCTGAGCGAAGCAAGCAGGGACCGCTGCTCGACGACCGTGAAGGGGTCCGTAAGCCGTGACCAGGCCATCCGCGTCACGGGACCGAGCCACCGGTTGGACTTGGGACCGGTCACCATCACCAGGTGCCCCCCGGGCTCCACGGCGCGGCGCAGGTCGCGAAGCGTGTGGTTGCCGACATTGTCGATGACCACGTCCCACCTCGCCTCGCCCCGGGTGAAGTCGGTCTCGGCGTAGTCGATGACGTGATCCGCGCCGAGCGAACGAACGAGCTCCAGGTTCCGGGCGCTGCTGACCCCGGTCACTTCCGCACCCATGGCCTTCGCGATCTGTACGGTGAAGGTGCCGACGCCACCGGAGGCACCGTTCACGAGCACGCGGACACCGGGTCCGACCTCGCCCGCCATGCGGAGGGCCTGGAGTGCCGTGGTCCCCGCAACGGGCACGGCGGCCGCCACCTCCAGCTCCACCCCCTCCGGGACGGGGGCCACGACCCGGTCCTCGCGCACGATGAGGGACTCGGCAAACGCACCGGTTGCGCCGCCGAAGACCCGGTCGCCCACGCGGAAGCGGGTCACCTCGGCCCCGACCTCCTCCACGACCCCCGCGAAGTCCACCCCGACGCGCGGAGCCCCGGGTCGCCCGAGACCTTCCGCGAGGCGCATGATGTAGGGCTCGCCCGCAATGCGATGCCAGTCCAGCGGGTTCACCCCGGCGGCGTGGAGGCGCACCCGGACCTCGTTCGGGCTCAGCGCGCGCACTTCGACGCGCTCGAGGCGGAGTACCTCCTCACCCCCGTAGCAGGGCGCCGTCCAGGCCAGGGGGACCGATCCCCCCGGGCCGACGGAATCGGTGACCGGCAGGGGACACGACGCCTCCCAGGAGAGGGCAACCCCGAGCCCCAGGGCAGCCACCAGGACCAGGGCGGAAGAAATCAGGGAGATCCGACGACGGATCCGGGACCGCGGCGCAGGGGGGGAGGTCACCGGGAAGCCTCGAACGGAAGCGAACCGGAAGGCGGGATGGCGGGAGGTGTCATCGGAAGGCCTCGTGAAGGGGGAAGCCGGAACGGGCGCGGGAGCCTGGAGGCCCCGCCGAGGGTGCACCAGGGCAGGACGCCCCGGCACCGCCATCCTTACGGCGTACAGGCGGATCGGGTTTCGGCAGGGTGGCATCCCCTGAAACCTGCCCCGCCGATACACCGTAAGGTACCCGGGAACGCCTCATTCACATTGCCAGGAGAACTGCCCATGGAACCCGCCCCCACCGCCCCCACCGCCTCATCACCGGAACTCCGGCACCTCGAGCGGAAGCTGGGCCAGCTTCGCACGGCCGTGGTCCTCCTGGGGATCGCCCTCGTGGGCGTGGCCACCCTGGGGGTGGGACTCGTGCGGCCCGCCACCGACGTGCTCCGCGCCGAGCGACTCGAGATCGTCGAGCCCGATGGTACCCTCGCCTTCGTCCTGGCCAACTCCGCGCGCCCCGAAGCCGCCACCATCGACGGCGTGAAGCTCATGGAGGGGCAGGAGGAGGAGCGGCGCAGCCCGTCCTTCACCTTCTTCGACGGAAAGGGCGACGAGGTCGGGGGAATGATGTTCCGGAACCAGGTCTCGGACGACGGGATCTCGGCCGCACGCCACCTCTCGATGGATGGCTTCAAGCAGGACCAGACCGTGGTCCTCCATCACTACCAGGATCGCCGGGGCTCGTACGCCGGTCTCTCCATTTCCGACCGCCCGGACCACTCGATCCTGGAGGGGTTCCGGTCGCTGGGCCTCGAACCCCCGGTGAGTCGCGACGACCTGAACGCCGCCCTGATGGCGCTCCCGCCCGAGGAGCAGGGTCAGCGGGTCGTGGAGGCCTTCGGCGGAGCCCCGCGCGCCTTCGTGGGTCGCACCTGGGGCGGCGATGCGGCCCTCGTCCTGTCGGACGGGCAGGGCCGACCGCGCATCGAGCTCCGCGTGCCCGAAGAGGGCGATCCGGTCCTTCGCATCCTCGACGTCGACGGGAACCCCGTCCTGCGCTGGCCCGAGCCGTGAAACCGGGGTCCTGGACGGCCCGGCGGGTCGGGGGGGTCGCCGGGTGCGTGCTGATGGTCTCCTCCCTCGCCCTTGTCCCGGGCCCGATCCGGGCCCAGGAGATCATGGTACTGGGCACCCCGCACCTCGGGGGCCTCTCCCCTGCCCCGTCGGACGTCCAGGTCGAGGCGGTCCTCGAGGCCCTGGGCAGCTTCGCTCCAACCCAGGTCTGCGCGGAGGCCATGGACGGCCGCCTCATCGAGGAGCTCGCCCGTGAGCCGGACCGCTACGGCGCCCTCCTGCGGGGGTTCGCGTCCGGGGTGGTGGAGCTCGCCGCAGGCCAGCAGCTCCGCCTCGGCATCACCTCCGGAGCGGCCCGAGTCGAGCTCGCCGGCGGTGGGGAGCCGGACCGCGGCCCCGATCACGACCACGGCCCCGACCCCGACCCCGACCCCGACCCGGCCCGGGCCCTTCGCACCCTCGGGCTGCACCTTGCGGCCCACGATCTCCCGTCGGCCGTTCTGGCCTGGTCCCGGCTCGATGCCGCCACCCGCCTTTCCGCATCGGCCGCACTGGGAGAAGAGGCTGCACGGGTCGTCGAAGCCCGCGCCGCCTCCGCGGGCGAGGTCTGGCGGGTGGCCGTGCCGCTGGCTCGGCGGCTGGGCCTCGAACGAATCTGCGCCGTGGACTCCTTCGTGGACGAGCTCGCCGTGCTAGGCCTGGCCGGGGAGCTGGCGCCCATCCTGGCAGACCCCGAGGTCCTCCGGGGGCTCGAATCCTTCAACGCCGGGAGCGATGCGCGGTGGGAGGAACGGTCGGCCGCCCCCGGGGGGTTCCGCGAGCTCCTGAACTGGTACGCCGGAGACGCCTTCAGCGAGGCCGACCGCGGCAGCCAGTGGGAGGTGTTCACGGCCCTCCCCGGCGCGGGGCACCAGCGGCTCATGCTCTGGCACGCCCGGAACGCCCATATCGCCTCGGGCCTCTTCCGAGCCCTGGCCCGCAGCCCCGAGGAACGGGTCCTGTTTCTGGTGGGCGCCGCGCACCGACCCTTCGTGGAGGACCTCCTCCGCTCGCAGCCCTGGCTCACGGTCGTCCCCGCCACCTCCGTCCTCGCCACGCCACCCGCCGAAGGTCCCCCGTGATCAGGGGCCCGGGGGCGTACGTTCGCCGTCGGCCGATCGGTCGTCATGGGCCGTCAGGTCGCCAAGGGCCGATCGGTCGCCCAGGGCCGTCAGGTCGCCCTCGGCCGTTAGCCGGAACGCAGGCACGAAGGCGTCCTCCCACCAGACCCGGACCGTGCTCCCGTCCGTCGAATAGCGCACCGGATGGGATTCGCCAGGCAGGGGCACCATCGATCCCGGCACAGGGTCCAGCGGACCGGGGTCGGGACCCGCTTCGAGCACCACTCCCTCCGGGGAAAGGGCCAGGACCCGCCGCTCGACCTGCGCCCCGTGGCATTCCCTTCCCGGGCATCCCGAGAGAACCACGAGGAGCGTGTCCCCCCGCCACCCGAGCAGGGTTCCCCTGAACGAGCTTCGCAACGCGTCCGGTGCAGGGAGCACGACCCGGCGAACGACCCTTCGGTCGCGCGCATCGATCAGGAACACCCTCAGCTCCTGTTCGAGGATGCGCGGACTCCCGCCATCGGGGAACCGGAGGATGCCCCGGGGCTCGCGCACGACCATGTGCCGGACCCCGACCGCCGCCTCCCAGCTCGCGGGCCGTGGCGCCATCGACTCGATCTGCGACCAGGGCTCGGGCGTGCCGCGCATGCATCCCGAAAGGAGAAGGGCGAGCAGGGCGAGGAGGACCGGAACGGGACTCGGCATGGGACCCTGGCTCGCTGGGGGCTCGGCGCTGTCGAAGGGGGGCCGCGGCACCGTCGAACGGTGGATGCCGGGGGGACGCCGGATGGACGCCGGGGGGGCGCGAGCCCTGCACCGTCCTTGCCGGCCCCGCACCGCCCCCTCACCTTACGCCATAAGGCCCCGGGGGTTCCCCCCGCACCCATCCCTCACGACCCCTCCCCCTTCATGAACCGCACGACCGTACGGCTCCTCTTCCTCGCGCTTGCCCTCGCGGGATGCACGGCAGCCCAGCCCCATGGGCCCGCGTCCAGGGGCCCGGCGGACTGGCCCGTGGGAACGCTTGCCACCCACCCCTGCCAGGCGCGCACGGCCACGGGTCATGCGGCGGCCGAGTGCGGCACCCTCGTGGTGGAGCGGCTCCACGGGCACCCGGCGTCCGGCTCCCTCGCCCTTCCCTTCATCCGTTTCCACGCCACGGGCACTGTGCGCAGGGAACCCGTCTTCTACCTGGGCGGCGGCCCCGGCGAATCGAACCTGGGGCACCGCCCGCACCCGGCCTACCTGGAAGACGGCGACTACGTGGTGGTGGGCTACCGCGGGGTCGACGGCTCGGTGCGCCTCGACGCACCCGAAATCCGTGCGGCGCTCCTGGGGGGCGACGGCGACCTCCTCTCTCCGGCCTCCCTCGAGGGCGTGCGGCAGGCGGCCGCCCGGGCCGCCCAGCGCTTCCGGGACGAGGGAATCGATCTCAACCACTTCACGGTGCGCGAGGTCATCGGCGACCTGGAGTCCGTGCGCCAGGCCCTCGGCTACCCCCGCGTGAGCCTCCGGGGGGTGAGTTTCGGAACCCGCGTCGCGCTGATCTACCAGGAGCTTCATCCGGAGCGCATCGCACGATCGGTCCTCGTGGCCCCGAACCCGCCAGGGGGGTTTGTCTGGGATGCGAAGCTCATCGACCGGCAGCTCGCCGCCTGGGATGCGGCCCGGAGCGCCGGGCACCCGCCTGGAGCCATGGCACGCGCCACACCCGGCGACATGGCCCGGGTCCTGTCGAACCTGCCGGACCGGTGGCGGGGAGTACCCCTCGATCCCGGTCGGATCCGGGTCACTTCGTTCCTCCTCCTCTTCGACATGAGGACCGCCGAGGCGCTGGCGCAGGCCTATGCAGCCGCCGCGGAGGGCGACTACGGGGGGCTCGCCCTCCTTTCGTTCGGGTATCGGTTCATCCTCCCGGGCCGCTTCGCCTGGGGCGCCATGGCGAGCATGGGTGCAAGCCTTGACGGTCCCGACGCACCGCCGATGGAGCCCTTCGACGGCTCCCCCGCCCCGGTCCTGGGATCACCGCTCGGCGACCTGATCTGGACCATGGCACCGGCCATGGGGGTCGACCTCCTCCCCTCCGCATACCGGGACCTCCGGGGGTCCGACACGCCCACCCTGCTCCTCACCGGGGCGCTCGACTTCAGCACGCCGCCTGCGCGGGTCGAACGGTTCCTCGGGGCGCTCCCGAACGGCCATCACCTGGTGGTTCCGGACCGGGGGCACATGGATGTCTTCCGGGGCTGGGAGGAAGACGCCAGGGAGCGGATCCGGGAGTTCTTCCTGGATGACACCCCCGGGGATGCGCCACCATCGGTCCCCCCGTACGATGTAGGGACCTCGGGTCTTCTGAACCTGCCGCGAACGGCCCGGTGGGCCTTCAACCTCTCCGCCGGGGTGACCCTCCTCGCGGGTGCCCTCGTCCTCAGAC
Organism: Gemmatimonadales bacterium; assembly: GCA_050485725.1. Classification (GTDB taxonomy): domain Bacteria; phylum Gemmatimonadota; class Gemmatimonadetes; order Longimicrobiales; family Gaopeijiaceae; genus SKNW01. The sequence continues at coordinate 9,881 of JBJHBX010000008.1, forward strand.
GGACCCTTCGTTGACCTGGAGCGATGCCATGACCGAACCGGACCACGGGGCCCCCGGGCTCGAGGGTTCCCGTTCGCCCCACGCGCCACCCCCCCCTTCGTCCCGGGAGTCCGGGCTCGACCATGGCCTGGAATCGAGGCTGCATCCGCCGCGGCTGAACACCGACCTCGTTCCCCGGCCCAGGCTTACCCGGCGCATCGACGCCGGGCTCGAAGGGAGGCTGGTTCTCGTCTCGGCGCCGCCCGGCTTCGGAAAGACCACCCTTCTCGCGGAGTGGCTCGCCGCTTCACGCGGGACCACCCATGCGGTGGCGTGGGTCTCCCTCGATGCAGCAGACAACGAGCCGCTGCACTTCTGGTCCGGGGTCATCCGGGCCTTCCAGCAGATCGATCCCACCCTCGGAACCGAAGCGCTGGAGCGCCTCCAGGCGAGGCCTCTCGCGGCCCGGCGTCCCGCCATCGCCACCCTCCTCCGCGATCTCGAGGCCTCGGAGCCGAGGCTTGCCCTCGTCCTCGACGACCTGCACCTCGTCGAGACCCCGGACCTCTATGCCGACCTCGCGCACTTCCTGGACCACCTTCCTCCTCGGACGACCCTCCTTCTGGCGAGCCGATCCGATCCGCCCCTTCCGCTGGGAAGGCTGCGCGTGCGGGGTGAACTCACCGAGATCCGGGCCGTCGACCTGCGATTCGACCCGGGCGAGGTCGGTCGTTTCGTGAAGCTGGCCATGGACCCGACGGCCGCGGACGACCTCGTCGCCGCGCTGGGCCATCGGACGGAGGGATGGATCGCGGGCCTTCGCCTGGCGGCGCTCTCCATGCGGGTTCCCTCCACCTCGGGTCATGCCGTGGAGGGCGGGGGTGCGGACCGCGAGAGGGGTGGACTCGCCGCACTCGTGGCATCCTTCTCGGGCCATCACCGGCACATCTCCGACTACCTCATGGAGGAGGTCCTCGAGGCCCAGCCCGAACCCCTCCGTCGGTTCCTCCTCGACACCTCGATCCTGGACCGCCTCTCGGGCCCGCTCTGCGATGCCGTGACCGACGAGGCCGGATCGCAGGAGGCCCTGGAGGCGCTGGAGGCGAGGAACGTCTTCGTGGTGGCCCTTGATGATCGCCGGACGTGGTACCGGTACCACCACCTCTTCGCCGACTTCCTTCGGGGGCTTGCCGCCCGACGCGACCCGGAGCGGGTCCGGACGCTCCACGGCCGGGCCGCCGGGTGGTACGAGAACCGGGGCCGGCCGGCCGAAGCCGCTGCGCACGCCCTCTCGGGTGAGGCGTGGGATGCAGCGGCCCGGATTCTCGAGCGGAGCCCACCGACCATGGACCGGCAGTATGCATCGAGGCGGTGGATGGAACAGGTGCGGATGCTGCCCGAGCCCCTCGTGCACGGCAGGCCCAGGCTCTGCATGGACTTCGCATGGGCCCTCCTGAATGGTGGCGAGCTCGAGTCCGCCGAATCCACCCTGGCCCGGGTGGAAGGGTGGCTCCATGCCCCAGGACGCATCGAGGGTGGCGGCATCGAAGGCGAACCAACCCCCGCACCTCTTCAGGAATCCCGGCTTCACTTCCTTCCCGAGGAGCTCCGCGCCGCCCGGCTCTACAGCGCGCTCTCCGCAGGCCGGACCGAGGGAACGCTCGACGAGGCAAGGAGATCGCTCGCCCTGATTCCCGAGGACCTTCATGCCGAGCGGGCCAAGGGAACGGCGCTCCTGGGCCTCGCCGCGTGGGCCGAGGGGAGGCTCGAAGAGGGCTTCGGCATCTTCGCCCGGTCCCTCACATTGATGAAGTGTGCGGGCGACCCCCTCTCGGCGGTTCGGGGCGTCTTCGTGCTGGGGGACATCCGCGTCGAGCAGGGCCGCCTGTCCGAGGCCCAGGCGCTCTACGAGGCGGGGCTTCGTGAAGCCGCCGAGCTCGCGCGAACCGCCTCGCCCGAGACCGACGAACTCCACCTGGGTCTGAGCGCGGTCCACCTGGAACGAGGTGAGGTCGATGCGGCCGCGCTCCACCTGCAGACCCTTGCCGACGAGGCCGGGGGCAGGGCGTTTGCCGGGAATGCCTCGGGGTGGTCCACCGCCATGGCACGGCTCTGCCAGGTGCAGGGGGCCTTCGACGAGGCCATGGGGTTCCTGGACCAGGCAGAGGCCAGGCTCGTCCGGAGTCCCCTTCCCCGCCCGCGGCCCCTCGGTACCCTCCGGGCCCGCCTCCATCTGGCGCAGGGTCGGCCCGAGCGGGCGAAGGCGTGGGTCGAGGCGGAGGGGCTCCGCGTCGACGACGAGATCCGCTATCTCCGGGAGTTCGACTACCTGACGCTGGCCCGGGTCCTCCTGGGCGAAGCCTCGGGTGCGTCCTCGAGCCAGGCCATCGACAGAGCCTCGGGCGAGGCCTCGGACAGGGCCTCGGGCAAGGTCTCGGACACGGCCTCGGACAGGCCCTCGGGCAAGGTCTCGGGCCACGAGAACCCGGCCGAGGTCGAGCCCGCGGTCTTCCTCCTCGAACGCCTCGCCGACCACATGCACCGCGCGGGACGCTTGCTCGGCGAACTCGAGGCCCGCCTCCTCCTGGCCCGGGCGCACCACGGGGCCCGGCGCCCGGGGCCCGCCGCCGAGGCCCTCGAGCGCGCCCTCACGATCGGGGAAGCGGAAGGGATGGTCACGAGCTTCATCGAGGGCGGGCCGGCGATCCGGGCGCTTCTCCGCCGCGGCGCCGCCCAGGGTGCAGGCGGAGACTTCGGTCGATCCGTGCTCGAAGCGTTCTCCGGTGGAGCGGCAGGGCTTGCGGCCGCCACACCTCGTGGGGCCGGGGGGGGCATGGCCGCATCCCCACCGGGAGCCTCGCCCCTCACCGCCAGGGAGCTCGAGGTGCTGCGCCTCGTCGCCGCAGGAGAACGGACAGCGGGCGTCGCGGAGATCCTGGGCGTCAGGCCGGCCACGGTGAAGCGTCACCTCGCGAACATCCATCTGAAGCTCGGCGTCGGACACCGGACCGCGGCCGTGGCAAGGGGGCGCGCGCTGGGGCTTCTCTGAGGCCTTGCGCCACGGGGCGTACGCCTGCCTGCACCCCCACGCTTGCGCCCCGGCTGCACCTTTCGGCCCATGTGGGGCCGGCCTGGGCCCGTGACCTTCAGGAAGTCGTTCAGCTTGTCGACCTCCTGGAGACTCCGGTGCACCCCTCCCGCCCACCGCGTTCCGAGACCCTGATCCTGGTGGGCCTCCTGGCCCTGGGCGTGATCCCGGCGCTTGCGGGAGTCATCCGGGTGGCGGAGGTGGCCACCGGAGCGCCGGTGACCCCCGAGAACGCACGGTTTCTCGCGGCCCCCGTCCCGGTGGTGCTCCATGTGCTGGCGGCCATCCCCTTCTCCTTCCTCGGCGCCTTCCAGTTGGCCCCCACGATCCGGCGCCGGTTCCCGGCCTGGCACCGGGGTGCCGGTGGGGTGCTGGCGGCCCTCGGCATGGTCGTGGCCATCACGGGGATCTGGATGGCGCACCGCTACCCCTGGCCCGACGGCGACGGGGAGGGACTCTACCTGCTCCGCATCCTCTTCGGCGGACTCATGGCCGGCTCCATCATGCTGGCGCTCCGGGCCCTCCTCCGCAGGGAGTTCCGCGCCCACGGCGCATGGATGCTCCGGGGCTACGCCATCGGAATGGGGGCGGGCACGCAGGTCGTCCTGCAGCTCCCATGGCTCCTCCTTTTCGGGGCCCCGGGTCAGACGGCGCGGACACTCCTCATGGGAGCCGGCTGGGTGATCAACCTTGCCGCGGCGGAGTGGGCCCTGCGCCGGCGGCTCCCCTCGGCATTTCCACCCACGCGACCTCCGATGGGGAGGGTGCCGGTTCGCCCCACCCCCGGCTGAGGTCCGGACCTCGGCATCCCCTCCCTCCTCACCCCACCCCGTCTCACCCCCGCGCGGGAGCGCCTGCCATGTTTCTCCTCGTTCACCCCCTCAGCATTGCCAACTTCCTGGCCTCCATCGGGAGGAACCGGGCGGGAACCGACCACCGGGCACGCCCTTCCACGGCGGACGAACCGTCGCCGCAGGCTGGATCCGACCTACCCGGAGAAGCGTTCGAACCGCCCACCGTCCAGGGCCCGGATCTCACGAACCCGGGCGCATCCCCACCGCCACGGTCCCCCGCTTCCCCCCGACCGCCGCCGCGCGATGGGCCTGGCTGATCTCCTCGAAGGGAAACACGGCGTGGATCGGGGGACGGTAGCCTCCCTCCTCCGCCAGCCGGGCCAGAAGCTCCAGGTGTTCCTTCAGCCCCACCGCCGTCCCGGCGACGACGCGGTGGTCCGAGGTGGCGTGGATCCAGGGGATCGCCGCCACCTCCCGCATCCGCGGAAAGAGCAGGGCGAGGCGGCCTCCCGGCCGAAGCGCACCGCGGCTCCTCGCGTAGGGTGCGGTACCGGCCACGTCGAAGATGACGTCGTACCCTTCCGGTCCGCGCGCGAAGTCCTGTTCCGCGTAGTCGAGCGCCTCGTGGGCCCCGAGGGCCAGGACCCACGCCACGTTCGCCCCCCGACAGACCGCAGTCACGTGGGCGCCCCGGTGGAGGGCGAGCTGCACAAGCGCAGCGCCGACCCCTCCCGTGGCCCCGTTCACGAGGACCCGCTCTCCCGGCTTCAGGCCCACCCTTTCCAGAAAGTGGAGCGCCGTCGTTCCCCCGAACGAGAGCGCCGCCGCCTCCTCGAAGCCGAGCGTGCCCGGCTTCGGGACCACGAGTCCGCCCTCGTGCACCGCCACCCGTTCGGCATGGCACCCCATGGCCAGGTCGGTGAAGACGACCACGGCCTCGCCGGGGTGGAACCGCGTGACCGCGTCGCCGACCCGCTCCACCACGCCCGCGCACTCCGTTCCGAGGACGGGCTGCCTGGGACCGCGAACGCCCAGCGCCATGCGCATCATCCACCGGTAGCTCGGGGGCACGTCCAGGCCTCGGACGCGCGCGTCACCCGATGTGACCGTCGTCGCTGCAACGCGAACGAGGAGGTCATGGGGACCCGGTGTTGGAACTGCGACCTCCCCGATCCGGACGACCTCGGGTGGCCCGTATCGCGTGCAGAGGGCGGCCCTCATGGCCACGCCACCCGGAGGCCCCGGATGACCGCGGTCACCCAGGGCGGTGCGTCCGTCCCGTCAGCAGGAGGCCGCGCGGCGTGCCTCGAGTCCGTCCAGAATGAGCTCGAGGCCGTACTCGAACTCGTGCGCGAAATCGTACCCGGGCTTGAGGACATGCTCCCGCGCAAACTCGACCATGTGCGGGTAGGCGTCTTCGGGAATGGTCTCGAGCAGCGATGCAGCCAGCTCCGCCGCCGCCTCCCCTCCTTCGAAGCTGAAGGAGTTCTCCTGGAGCACGAATCCGTAGATGTAGCTGTCGAGAAGGGCGTAGGCGTGGGCGGTGAGGGCCACCGAAAACCCTGCCTCCCGAAGCACGCCCACCGTGGCATCGAGGTGCCTGAACGACGCCGGTCCGGGGTTTTCGCGAGACTCGAGAAGCCCCACCGCCCAGCGGTGACGCCGGAACGCGGCCCGCACCGAGTGCGCACGACGGCGCATCGCATCGCGCCAGTCGTCCCCCTCGGGAACCCCGATCCGGTCGAAGATGACGTCCACCATTCCATCGAGAAGGTCGTCCTTGGACGCGATGTGGTGGTACAGTGACATGGCTTCCACCCCGAGCGCCCGCCCGAGGCGTCGCATGCTGAGCGAATGGATGCCGACTTCATCGGCCAGCTCGATCCCGGCCGCGATGATCCGGTCGCGGGTGAGGGGCGCTCGTTCGGTGGTCGTTGACGCCTTCGTGGGCAAGACGGCCTCGCTTCGGGAGGGACGCTCCCGGACTGGGGCGGTGGGGGACTGGAGTGGCGCCGCGTGGGCATCCCGTCATGGACGCATGCGCATACCCCAATGTGCGATGCCTCCGGGAGGCAGCCAAGTGGCCCCTTCCTCCGTAGATGCACCGCTTCACCGTACCCCCCACTCCCAGATTCCGAACGCGACCTTCCTGTCCAGTGGGTGGCCGGCCTGCTTGAGGCTCAGCGCGATCTGGCCGCGATGGTGCGATTCATGGGAAACCAGGTACCCCAGGAAGGCGACCGCGTGGGGGTTGAACCCCTTGATACGACCATCGCCCGCCAGGGCCTCGCGAACCAGTTCCAGGATCGCTGCCCCCGATCGCTCGAGCGACGTGTCGAGCCTGTCGTGATCGGGTGCCGGGAGCTTCTCGATCTTCTCTTGGAGTTCCCACCTCTCGGGAGAAGCCTGTTTCAGCCACATGAGGCGAACGTTGTGGATGTGGGCGAACTGTTCACCCACGCTCCGGCCTTTCGAAGCCGAATGGAGCCGGAGGGCCTCGGGTGGAACGGCGGCAAGGAGATACCGGTTGATTCGATCGTGGATGGCCCAGGTGTCGAGCAGCTGCTCGGTCATCTCTCCTCCTTGGGTCGGTTGGAAGGGACCCGATGCCGGGCGCAGGAGCCCAGGGGGCCCGCCCGTGAGCCCGGGGCCGTCAACTTACACTGTATGACTTCCTTCGGGAAGAGGCCACGGCATCCGCTCGACCCATCATGCGAGGGCTCGCAGCACGGTCGTCCCGAGGCGCTCCACGGGTGGCCGACGCAGGCCGAGGGCTGCCGAAAGCGGTACGCTGTGATCGGACAGCACGGCGACACCGATCCCTCGGTCCCGGACGAAGCCCACGTAGCTGCTGAAACCTCCTGTCGCACCGGTGTGCCAACGGACGGTGCCGACCCCGGTGTCGGTAGCCATCCAACCCAGGCCGATTCGCTGCCGTCGTCCGACCACGCGCCTGGGCTCGTGGCAGAACGTCAGGCTACGCATCACGGGAAGATCGCTCCTCCCAAGCTGCGCTTCGAGGAAGAGACGGAGGTCGTGGAGCCGGGTCGAGGCGAACGAGTGCCCCTCAGGGTAGATGGCCGCCACGGAAACGTTGGACCGCGATCCAGGGGCGAAGGGATGCCGTCGCGGTGATCCGAGGAGGGCCCGGAGTGTGTCCGGCGCAATCATTCGAAAGGATGGTCCGTTTCATGGAGCGGGGACCACGCGGCCGCTCGAACGAGGACAGGGCCGTGCATCATCCGCCCTCCAGGATCCGCGCCACCGCGGCTCGCAGCGGACCGTCCAGGCGCGCCAGCCCCTGTTCGGGGCTCAAGGGACGGAAGTCCTCCCGGGGGGTGCCATCGACGTGAAAGAGGCGCTCCGTGGGAATGCGCAGCTCGATCCCGGTTTGCGGGAGGGTGAAAGTGGTCACCGCGCCGGCCAGCCCGGCCATGGGCGAACCCAGGACGAGGGCCCGGCCCATGCCATCGAGCCCGATGGCGACCCCTTCTCCCATGCTCCCGGTCCAGCGGTCCGCGAGGACGACCACGGGCGCGGTGTACGTGAAGGGCCCCCGGGGGCTCACCTCCTCGACCCAGCTTCGCCGGACGCCCGTCTGGCGCTCCTCGCCCGGGAGATCGTGACGCTGGTAGGGGTGGACCTCGGAGATCAGCCGGCCCATCAGCGCCCGGGCCACCGTGGTGTTTCCCCCGCTCGGGGTGTCTCGAAGGTCGAGGACCAGGCCCCGCGTTTCCGAGAGCTGCGCCAGGGTCGCATCCCACGCCTCGATCAGCCCGTCGTCGCCCAGGGTGTCGTGGATGCGGATCCATCCGATGTTCCCCTCGAGCCGCCGCGCCGAGAGCCGACCCTCGCGCGTGACCGGGGTCGTCGCGGAGAGCGAGACCTCGCGGACCCCGTCGTCGCCGCGAAGCCCCAGCGTGACCGGTCTCCCCTGCCGCCCGGCCAGGCGTGTCCGGAGTGCCCAGTCCAGTGCCTCGGGCCCCGCAAGGCTCGCGAAGCGGGGGCGGATCTCGGCCACGGCCTCGGCCACGGGCATTCCATCGACCGTGAGGATTTCCATGCCGGGGCGGACCCCCAGGCGCTCCGCCTCGGACCCGGTGCGCACCGCCTCGACGAAGGCCCGGGGCTCCTGCCAGCTGCCCCAGAGCTCGGACCCGCTGGGCACGAGCCGGAAAGACCGGTCGTTGCTCACGCCGAGGTGCAGGTGGTGGTCGTGCAGGTGCCCAAGCATCGATTCCAGGAGGTTCACGAAGGTGCGGGGATCTTCCACCTCCGCGACCCGGACCCGGTAGGCGTCGCGAACGCTGGGCCAGTGGGTACGCTTCTGGTCCAGGTAGGCGTAGTTCTCATCGACGAGCCGCCATGCGTGCTCCAGGTCCTCCTGCCAGGGGGTCGGATCGTCGGGATCGCGGGGAGCCGCTGACCCGTCGGCTCCGCCACCGAGTTCCGCCAGGGCGCGCTCATACTGCGAGCGGATGTCCGCCGACCCGGGGTAGAGCTCGAGACCGGCTTCGTAGAGCTGGAGTGCGCGCTCCGCCTGCCCCACGTGCAGGAAGTGCCAGGCGGTCAGGATCGCGTCCCACTCTCCCAGGTCGAAGCCCTGCCGGGCGGCGAGGATCGTCTCGTCGCCCAGCTCCGTCCGGAGCCGTACCTCGTGCCTCCGGATCGCCTCGGCAAGACCGCGTTCCGACTCGTCGCGGGCGAAGGCGGCGTACAGTTCGTCGAGCCGGTCAAACCATGGGTCCTCCCCGGCGGGCGCGTAGCGCGCCGTTCGGAACTCCTCCCGGGGCTGGCCCATGCCGCGGCGGGTCAGCACCTGGAGGGCATCTCCCCGCCGCACGGCCGCGAGGTGGAAATCCACGGCGCTCGAGCGAAAGCCAACCTCGATCCAGTGATCGTCCCAGGCGAGGATCTCTGCCGGGATCTCCACGATCCCCAGGGCCGTGTACTCCCGGAGCGCGACCTGGCGGTCCTCACCGGCGGCCTCGATCCGGATCTCGGTTCCGAAGCTCAGCCGGGTTCCGCCGTCTCGGGCTCGCCAGACCCCGGTGCCGCCGCGAAGCAGGGGGCCGTCGCCCTCCTCGAGGGCCGGGCGAGGACGGTACGCCGGACGTTCCACCCGCTCCGCGCCCCCCGCGGCGGTGAGCGCCGATGCGTGCCGAAGGGCCACTGCACGGGCCAGCGCCTCCTCCATCGAGGAAGGCTCGGGCCCAGGCGCATCTCCTGCCCTGTCGACGCCCATTCCGTCGAGGAGGGAGGATGCGAGGGTCCAGGCGGCTGCGAAGGTGGCGAGTTCGCTGGGGTGGAGGCCGTCGGGCGCAAGCATGTCGAGGCCCTGCTCCCGGGCCAGCTCGGCCCAGACGCGCCCCACCGGCGCGACGCTCATTCTGAACTGGCGACCCGCCTCCATCGTGGCGAAGTCATGGTACTGGAACACCTCGGGCGCCCCGCTTCCCCCCCACGTCTGATAGAGGACCGGTTCGGCCCCGTGGCGGCGCACGAGCTCCACGGTCTGTTCCACCTCCGCGAAGAACCCGTCCGGTGGATCCTGGAAGGACTCGCCGTCGAGGATCCACCCCCCGGAGAGGCCACGTTCCTGGAGGACCACGAAGTCCCAGTTCTCTTCTTCGAGGAGCCGGAGCAGCGCACCCGAGCTCCGGTGGTCCGCGAGCGAAGCGCCCCCGGGGGCGAGCATTTCCACCTCGGCCTCAAGGCCCGGAACCGCACCTTCCACGAGGCGTTTCACCTGCCCCGGAAGGTCGTGGAAGTGCGTGATGCTGTTCCCGACGAAGAGAATGCGCACCGCGGAGGGGTCCCCTTCTCCGGCTACCGAGGCGTGGGCCCCCGCCCCCCCGGGGGTGAGGGAGAAGAAGAGGACCAGGAAAAGAGTAAATCGGAAGAGATCCGGGAACGAAACGCCTGTCACGGGTCGTGCCTCTTCAGTTCGATGCCGGGATGCCGCTCCGAAAGGGCGCCCAGGTGGAAGGCGTCGCCTCGGTCACGCAGGTAGCGGTCGAAGAAGGCGAGCGAAACCTCGCGGATCGCCGCGTGCGGGTTGCCGGCCTCGGCGAACAGGGGCGAGTAGTACGCGGCATCGGTGAACCCGATGTGCCGAATGCCCGGAATGAGCATCGAATAGGCTCCGTTCGCAAGGGAAGAGGCTCTGCGCTCGAGGAGTTCGTTGAAGTTGCCCAGGTGCTCGTCTCGCGACCGACCGGTCAGTTCCACGACCCGCGCCTCGGGGATCCCGTCCAGCCGCGCAGCGAAGGCATCGATGTCGAGGGTCTCGCTCGAGTTCATGGAGAGGAAGGGCTTCGGTGTGGAACGGGTCCCACCGAAAATCCCGCCATCCATGTTGATCGCGGCTGCCACGCGCCCATCCTCGACCAGGAAGCGGTATGCCGCCGACCCCCCGAAGGAATGGCCGAATGCCCCGACCCGCGTCAGGTCAAGGCGGTGGTCCAGCGCGGAGGCGATGTCGGGAAGGGCATCGAGCGCCTCGACGAGATTCGCGACCCACGCATCGATATGGGCGTCCAGCACGTCGACCCCCTCGCCGGCGAGGTCGGCATGGCCATTCGGGATCACATCTCCCCGGACGATGGCGGCGGCGGCGTAGCCAGGGTGATCCACTGCCACGACGATGTACCCGTGGCTGGCCAGATCCAGGACCTGGAAGGTGTTCTGGGCCCGGAAGCCGCCCAGCCCGTGCGAGAAGAGGAGAACGGGAAAGGAAGGCTGGGCAGCGGAAACGGGAGCGTCGAGCTGGGCCGGCGTTTCGATTCGCCGGAAATGCCGGAGTGCCGGACCCGGGAGCCCGAACACCCGGGCAAGCGCAGCCACGGCCGGTTGGCCATCGACGAGGTACAGCGCGTTCCCGGATGGGGAGTCAGACGGATACCACACCTGCGCGGGAAGCCGGTCCGCCAGCAGGAAGGTGCGGGTCCCCACGGTATGCGGACCGGTCGGGTCGGGGAATCCGAACACCGGAAGGAAGTGGGCCAGCCCCACTGCCATCACCAGGAGGAGCGCCGAGGCCCCGGCCAGGAGCTGGGCGAGACGCGTTCTCCCCGGCCCGACCAGCCCGACGACCGCCCACATGGCCAGAAGCGCACCCCACGCGGGAACGAGTGCAACGTGGAAGCGCCCCATCACGACAGGCACGCCGCATACGACCGAGGCAGCCATGAGGGCTCGAACCCGGAACCGGGGTGCCCCCACGGCGAGGGCGCCGGCGAGAACGACGGCGCCAAGGGTAGCGACGGTCCAGGATTCCATGGTCCTCCGGCGGCACGGGGTCTTCAGCGGATCGTGATGGGCGAGTGGACGAGAACGAGTCGGCCCGCTAACCTTACGCTGTATGCCCCGTGACGGTTTCGCAAGGGCCGCACCCGAGCACGGGTGCGCTCGCCGACCCGACCCCCTCCCCCCTGAACGACGGCTCCTCCGGACCGATGATCCTGCTCAACGAAGTCGTCTCGACCCTCATCCAGCTCGGCATCGCGCTCGCCATTCCGTTCGTGGTCCACCGGTTCCGGAAGGAGAGGGCGCGGACCTTCCGGGAGTCCATCGGGTTGATCCGGCCCGAGGGGCTGGCGGTTCCCCTCTCGATCGTGGCGGCGCTGGGCTTCGTGCTGGCCGGCGTGGGAATGGCCGCCTTCGACCCCGCGTTCCGGGAGGCGCTCCTGGACCCGGCCACGCCCTCGGGCCGCCTCAACCAGATGGGACCGACGCCCGAGGCGCTGGGCGTCCTGGTCCTTCTTGCCGTGTTCCGCACCGCGCTTGCGGAGGAGATCCTTTTCCGCGGCTTCCTCGGCGGGATCCTGGTCCGAAGGCTCGGGGAACACCCCGGGAACCTGCTCCAGGCGGTGATCTTCGGGCTCCTCCACCTCCTCCTGGTCGGGACCCTCCTCGACCTAACCGCAGCGGCCACGGTCTTTGTCTTCACGCTCTCGACCTTCGCCGGCTGGCTCCTCGGGTACATCAAGATCCGTCATGCCGGAGGAAGCATCGTGCCCGGGTGGATCGCGCACGCCCTGGCAAACGGTGCGACCTATGGCTGGGTCTGGCTCGCGCTCTGAGCGCTCGAGCATCGCAGGCTGAAACCCGCGGCACGCTTACTTCGTAAGGCCCGGAGGCAAGGCCGTTCGGTCACACAGCCATCCTCGCCTCGGACAAAGCCCGGGGTACCACCCATTCAGCCTCAAGGTGTCTTTCATGGGCACGTCCGTCCGCCTCGCGGCGTTCTTCATCCTGGCCTTCGTCCTCGCAGCACCGATGCCAGGATCCGCTCAGACCGAGCCCCTGCGGCCACCGGAGGTCGTAGTTCATCCGTCGCTTGCCACGATTGATTCGATGCTCTCGGTCACCTACCCGTCCAACGGCCCGGGGGCCACGGTCATCGTGTCCCACCGGGGCCGCACCCTGCTTCGTAAGGCGTACGGACTGGCAAACATCGAACTGGGCGTGGCCACGCGGCCGGAGCACGTTTTCCGGATCGCATCCATGACCAAGCAGTTTACGGCCGTGGCCATACTGATCCTCGTGGACGAGGGTCGCATCTCCCTCGACGACGAGCTCACCCGCTTCTTTCCGGAGTGGCCTACCCAGGGACACCGAATCACCGTCGAGCACCTCCTGGCGCATACCTCAGGCATTCGTAGCTACACCTCGATGCTCGAGTTCTGGACCCAGATGCGGCGCGACATGACGCTGGACGAGCTGATCAGCGGTTTCAGGGACGAACCCATGGACTTCGCGCCCGGAACCGATTTCCGCTACAACAACTCGGGTTACGTCCTTCTCGGGGCCATCGTCGAGCAGATTTCCGGGATGTCGTACGATGCGTTCCTGCAGGACCGGATCTTCGAACCACTCGGGATGATGAACACCCGTCTCGAGGAAGGTGACGCGATCGTCGACCGGCGGGTCAGCGGCTACTCGGTTCGGCCCGATACTCCGCTTCGGAACGCTGCCTACCTGAGCATGTCGCAGCCCTACGCCGCGGGAGCGCTTCTCTCCACCGCTGACGACCAGCTTCGCTGGCAGCGGGCGGTGGCCGCAGGCGCAATCCTTCGGCCCGAGAGCTGGGACCGGACTTTCACGCCGACAACGCTCCCTGACGGCCGAAGCACGGGATACGGTTTCGGCTGGTTCCTCGGCACCGCCGCGGGCGAGCCATCGATCGAGCACGGTGGTGACATCAACGGCTTCGCGAGCGAGGGCATGTGGATCCCGTCGGCAGAGCTCCATGTGATCGTCCTGAGCAATGCCGAACGTCCGTTTGCGGACCCGCAGGACGTCACGCTCGCGGTAGCGAATCGGCTCCTCGGATCCGGTGAGACCCCACCGCTCGTCTCCGTCGCGCCGCAGACACTCGACGAGTACGTCGGGGTCTACCGGATCTCCGAGACGGAGCGGCGCACTGTGATCCGCGAGGGCCACGCCCTCTTTAGTGTTCGGGGCCCCGGCTCACCCCAGGAGATGCGACCGACCGGCCCGGACACCTTCGTCTACACGTCAGGAGGGACGCGCGTCACCTTCCTACGCGGACCCAGTGGACAGGTGTCGGCCATGATGCTCGAGCCCCGAATCGGTCCGGCGCAGATTCCGTCGCCCCGGGATCCCGAGGCAACCCCCCTGACACCGTAAGGCATCCAACCGTCACTTCCCCCGCTCGGGCGTCCTCCCGGGCGGGACGGCATCCAGATCGACCAGGGAGTGACGCATGAAAACCCAGTTTCGCCACGAACCCCACGGGCACGGGGCTACCCCCGAGCCCGGACCCGCACCGACCCGTTGCCTCCGCGCCGCAGGGCCGGGACTCGCCCTCCTGCTCGCGCTCGGTTCGGGGCCGGCCCCCCTGATCGCCCAGCAGGGGGTCCAGCTTCCCCCGGCCGACCGACAGCTCGACCTCCGGGTCGAGCCCGCCTTCGAGGTGGGCGGGCGGAATGCCCCCGGATGGGCCCAGTTCACCGAGCCCGCTTCCCTCGCCTTCGATGGGAGCGGGAACCTTCACATCCTCGATCTGCGGAACCATGAACTGGTCAAGGTCGACCGGTCCGGTGCGCTTCTTCACCAGTTCATTCGACCGGGCGGCGGGCCAGGCGAGATCACGCGAGCCGGGGGCTTCGGGGTCCTTCCGAACGGCCGGGTCATGATCATCGATGCCGGGCGGCGCACCCTCTCCTGGTTCGCACCCACCGGCGACGCTCTTCGGAGCGCCCCCTTCGATCCGGCCCGGGGCGGCATCCCCACCCCGCCCCTCGCGCCGCACCCTTCCGGCGGCTTTGTCTCGCTTCAGACGGCCATGATCATGGAGGGTCCCGCCCCGGCGGGCGGTGCCCGGGGAGGCTCCACCTGGCCCATCTCCCTCTTCCCCGAAGAGGGTGAGCCCAGGCGGATCTTCGAGGCATGGCGCCCCCCCGCCCCCGAGGTGACCGGGCCGCCCCTTCGCACCGGGCAGGGAACGGTCACCATCGGGCAGGGGCCCGGAGGCCGCGTCTTCGACCCGACCCCGTCGTTCGGCGTGCTGCCCGACGGAAGGATCGTGGTGGCGGACACGACCACCTGGACGCTCCGGGTGGCGAGCCCCGACGGCCGGCTCGAGCGCACGCTCCACCGCGCCGTCCCGCCGCGAAGCGTGACCCGGGCCGATCGCGAGGCCGAACTCGAACGCCGCCGGGCCCAGCTCCTGTCAGGCGGGGGCCCACGGGTCACGGTGTCGACCACGAGCGCCTCCGGCGGGGTGCAGCAGATGGACCAGGATCAGATCCGGAGGAACCTCCTGGCGCAGCTCGACCACCTCCAGTTTGCCGAGGTGATCCCGGCCATTTCCAGGATCCGCACCGATCCGGAGGGGCGGACCTGGGTGGAGCGACCGGGGCGGAGGCTCGGTGAACCCGGGCCCATCGATGTCCTTTCGGTCGAGGGCGACTACCTGGGCACGATTCCCGCCGGGACCCTTCCCTTCCCCATGGCCATGGGACCGGGAGGGCTCGTGGCCTGGGTCGAGACCGACGCCCTCGAGGTACCGAGGGTCGTGGTCAGACGCGTTTCGTTTCCGGCGCGCTGAGCCGGCGGGGGTCGCAGGGGGCGCCGGGTCTCCGGCTCGGCGCCCTCGAGCGCTTCCAGGAACCGGGCCAGATCCCGGGCGGCCCACCGGTGCACCTCGGTCCGGTTGATCCCCCTGGGATCGCGGCAGAGTGCGCGCAGCACGAGGCGCCCCCGCAGCGAACAGGGCGCAAGGAAGGCGTAGTGATGCACTCCGTCCAGCACCTCGAGGGTGGCACCGGGGACCTGGCCCGCCAGCGCACCCACGTCGGGATCGGCCAGCACCTGGTCATCGGCACGTCCCACCACCAGACGCACGGGGACCTCGATCCCGGCAAGGGATGCAGGGTCCATGGCCGGTGCGAGCGCCGGGGCCAGGGCGTAGACCGCGCGTACCCGGGCGTCCCGGAAGGAGACCTCCGCCACCGAACCGGGTGCGAGGGTCTCCCCCGGTTCCCCGCCCCGGGTAAACCGTTCGATCAGCACCCTGGGGTCCTCTGCCGAGGCGACCTCGCCGGCCTCCGGGGGGAGGCGACATGCCGGATGATCGGGAAGGGCCTGGCAGTGCCCGGACCATCGGTCCAGGTCGATCTGCGCACCGGCCACGAGGAGGGCCGTGGCTCCACCCAGGGAGAACCCGGCCATGGCGATCCGGTCCGGGTCGATACGGGGCCCGAAGGCCTCGTCTGCCAGAAGGTGGTCCAGCAGTACCGAGACATCCCCGGCCCGCTCCCACCAGAGAACGAAACCCTCGGGGAGGAGATCACCCTCCGCTGCCGTGTTTCCATGGTGGTTGAGCGCCGCCACCAGGTACCCGCGGCCGGCCAGCGCCTCGCCGAGCCAGGCCATCTGCGCCGCGGACCCGCCGGTGCCGTGGCTCATGACCACGAGTGGAAGGGGCCCCCCGGACCGAACCGCCGCTCCGGCGGCGCTCCTTCCCGCCCGGAAGGGCCCCACGGACCACGGTTCTTCCCGGGCCTCCTCGCCGGCCGGATACCACACGATGGCGGCCATCGGGCGCGCTCCCTCGCCCGCCCACGAGGCACGTGCATCGTCCTCCCAGTTCAGCACCGTGCGCCCCACCGGGAGATCCCGGACGTCGGGCGCGTGGCATCCTCCGAGCAGAAGGGCCGGAAGGAGAAGCACAGGCCCCGGGAAGCGGCGAACCGAGGATGAGGGCATGGCGGGATTCCTGGCGGGCGGGTTGGAAGGGAATGGGACGCGCGGGGATCGGGCCCGAGGCGGACCGGCGCAGGGGGGGGCACGCAGGCGGAGGCGCGCGCACCGGCAAGGCCACTCGCGGATGGACGCGACGGCACCGCGGGAGGTTTCACCCGCCGCCGGGACAACCCATCCGACGCTCCGCAGCGAGACCAGGAGAGCATCGCGTCACGTCCGGGGACCCCCGCTCGTTCTTACGATGTAAGATCACACATCTCATTCCCTGGAGGAAGCATGATGCGACGAACCTGGATCTGGATCGCGGTGGGCCTGGTGCTCGCCGGATGCGGTAACGACATCGCGGGCCCGGCGGGGAGCTGCGTAGCCCTGGTGAACGTGTCCGGCGTGGCCTTCACGCCGGCCCCCGCACTCGCGGTCGCCGCGGCCGACGTGCAAACCGAGCCGCTCCTGACCGTATCCCGAAACACGGGATGCAACGACCTGAACCCGACCGGCGAGGAGGACCTCGCCCCCGGGGAATCGAACTTCCTCGAGTCCGGGACGACGCTTCACACCGTGGACGGATACCCCGCGGAAGACCGCCTCGCGGTCTTCATGCCGGAGATCGAGGCATGGCAGGCGCTCGTGCCTGCACCCTCTCCCGCAGGCTCGGGGAGCTGATCCGTGCCCCCCGTGCACTCACACGCAAACCCATCCAGAAGGAGCCCGACTTTCATGCAGAACACCTTCCGTTCGACGCCGGTGCCCGCCGCGGCCTTCGTCCTCTCGCTGCTCGCGGCCGGCTGCGATTCCGACCCCGTCCAGCCCGCCCTCGACGCCTCCTTCCAGGTTCACGCGCTCGAGCTCGAGGGTGAAGGCACGATTCACTTCATGACCCAGAACGTGACCGCCCCGGAAGCCATGGACGCCCACTTCGAAGGGGTGATCGCCGTGGATGCCCAGGGTTGCCTCCGAACGAACGAGGAAGACGCCCCCACCGTGATCTGGCCCACCGGGTTCACCGGCGAGATCACCTCGGAGGGGGTCGTGGTCCG